>VGTJ01000102.1 GCA_016874775.1 Deltaproteobacteria bacterium | reverse complement strand
AACAATGTGTTTGCGGGCATCGCTCGTACACGCCGCTCACCCCGGCGACTCTGGGCGTGTATCTTCGCTTCTGATTTGCCTTGGGTCCGCTAGCCCGCATGAACATTATTTATTGAAAATTCAGTAATACCCTTGTACGGTCTGGGGGATGAAGAACGTTTCACGCAACGCGCAACACGTTCGACATTTTTCGTCTTTCTTTCAACCTATAGCCTTCAGCCCTTTTTCGCTCCGAGATCGGCGGCATTGGCACAATTTAACGGCATTTCCCCACGCCGTACGCGGTTGATGTTGTCCGCCACTTTCTTGGCAATGCCTTGTAAGCTGAGGTCTGTGGCGCCGCCGACGTGTGGCGTCGCGACGACATTGTACGAAAAAATCTCGTTGGCGGGATCGAATGGTTCTTGCCAGAAGACATCAAGGCCAGCCCCGGCGATGCGTTTTTCCTTGAGCGCTGCCAGTGTTGCGGCGTAATCGAGCACTGGTCCTCGCGCAACGTTGATAATAAACGCCGTCGGTTTCATACAGGCATATTCGGCCTGACCGATCAGGCCACGAGTTTCATCATTGAGTGGTGGAGCGACGATGACAAAGTCAGCTTGCCGTAACACGGTGTGCAGAGCATCAAGCGCGCCGTGAAAATCGACTGGTACGTCCCCTGCCTTGGGTCCACGTTTTGACACGGCTAGCACTTTCATCTCGAAGGCGCGCAGACGCGTGGCTAACTCTTGGCCGATGCCACCGAAGCCGACAATCGCTGCGGTCCGCCCTTTCAGCGTGCCACCCATCGGCCCGCCTAGCTTATGCTGTTGTAACGCCGCGTGTGCCTGTGGATATTGTCGGACGAGCATCAACATGAACATGATCGATAGTTCCGCGACTGATTCTGCATTGCCGGTGCCGGCAGTCGGAACATTGGCAACGTAGACCCCGCGCTTGGTTGCGGCAGGGATATCGACCGTATCCAAGCCAGCACCATACTGCTGCACGATTTTGAGTTGTGGTGAGGCAATCGCTTCGGCGGTAATTGGCGAAACGGTAGGAATAAGAACATCGGCCTCGCGTGAGACCTCGACGACTTTGTCTGGGGCACAACAGAATATCTGATCGTCAGGCAGCTCACGTTGCAGCAGCGCCATAATAGAGTTCAAACCTTCACGGCAAAAATAGATGCGCATAGTTCTGTCCTTTGTCCCTTGATCCTTCTCACCAGCTGACCAATAATGCAGCCGCGTCTCACGATCAACCAACCTAAAGGAGAATCAGTTATGGATTACAGCCGTTATCACTACATCAGTGTCGAACGCAAGGACAAAGTGCTGGTTGTCGCTCTGAACCGCCCAGAATCACTCAATGCGATTAACGCGGCGCTGCACACCGAGCTCTCGCAAATCTTCGCTGACATTGCCCAAGATAAAGAAGCTGAAGCGGTGGTGCTGACCGGCAAGGGCAGGGCGTTCTGTGCTGGTGGCGACATCAAATGGTTCACCGACATGACGACCGCGCAACTCGATGCGTTGTTTCTTGAAGCGCGCAAAATCATCATCGACATGCTCGAAGTCGAACAGCCGATTATCGCCGCGGTGAACGGCCCGGCCACAGGGCTCGGTGCCACGTTGGCATTGTTCTCGGATGTGATCTTCGCGGCAGATAATGCGAAAATTGGTGATCCGCATGTGCGCGTTGGTGTGGTCGCAGGAGACGGGGGCGCGATCATTTGGCCGTGGTTAGTTGGGGCTGCGCGTGCCAAGGAGTTGTTGATGACCGGAGATATTATTTCTGCCGCTGAAGCGGAACGCATCGGCTTAGTGAATCACGTCGTGCCGGCTGACCAACTCATCGATAAAGCGATGGCATTGGCGACACGTTTAGCCAATGGACCGACCAAGGCGATTCGTTGGACGAAAGTATCGGTCAATAAAATTCTGCGAGATACCGCTAACCTCGTACTCGACACGTCGCTGGCGTTAGAGAAGCATTGCTTCCATACTGAGGATCATAAAGAAGCCATTCGTTCATTCGTCGAGAAACGCGAGCCGAAGTTTACGGGACGATAGTAAAACCCAGAGGAAGGAATTGGCGGGGTGCGTTGTCATTACGTTATTCCTCTCCTCACACTGCAGAGGCGCTGTACCACCGACTCGGGAAAAATCCCGCAGAAACGCGGTACATCGATTGTGCCTTGGGGTTGCGTCCTTTTGTGTATTCCTCCGTCTCTACATACGGAAGCCGACGATGGGCTGCCAAAAAATCTGAGATGGAAAGGAACTTCGTCTTCATTGCCCCCCGGGTGAACAACCCGGCGGACGCGGATGATTTCTTACAAGAGGTATTTCTGCGCATTCATCAACACCTGCCGACGGTGCGAGACAGTGAGCGGCTGCTGCCGTACTCCAGCAGTCCCCAGCGCAGGCGTTGGCAGTAATGCAACGCTTTAGCTCACTCGTGACCGACATCGCCCTGGCGCACTGTGGAGACGTGAAAGATTACGAAGGCGATGGCGCGCTGCTCTACTTTGGCTCGCTTACCCAGGCTGCACGCGCTGCATTAGCTGTGCGTGATGCGTTGGGCGCTGAACAATGGACCGGAGAGACTCCTGTGCTCGCACGCCTCAGTCTCAATGTTGGCGAGGTCACCATTGGGGTGATCGGCTCGGCGCAGCGTCGTTCTGTCACACTCCTGGGCCCCTGCGTCCATTTGGCTGCTCGTCTCCTCAAAGAAATCACACCGGGTGGAATTATTGCCCCACACGCGGCAGTCACGCGACTGCACCACGAAGCCCCCGAGATTGCCTCGCAGTTTCACCTGTGGGGCACTAGTATGGTCGTACGCGGCTTCGAGAAACAGTGTGTGACAGCGTATTATATCCCTCCCAACTCTTCTCACCGTTAATTTTCCTCCGCTCTGAGATTGGTCCGTGTTTCTCATCCGTTGCGGGTGCCCGTGCGTAGGATACTTGTGCGCTTGCTCAGCCTCGCCAGTCCTTGTGCTGATCGCGTTGTCATCTCCTGTGTTGCGTCCTTTTTTCACCATTCCCGTCTCTTTATGTGAGCCCTATTTCACACGGAAAGGAGATGTCATATGTGGAACATCGCAACCGCCACTGTCGCATATCCAGATGTTGGATGGTGCTTAGGTATCGGGCTGTGGATATTACTCATAGTGAGTGTTGGCGGCATTATTCTTGTCGCACGCAGCCAGCGCCAGACTATTGTCCAATCTGTCACCGTGCCGCAATCCCGCACAGAGAACTATCAGCATGCAGCGTGAGGGTACGCTGCATGGAGCGCGAACAGGGTAAAGCTCCTGTTCCTATGCCGATAAAGAGGGGAGTCCACATGAACGTCATCGCTGTGCCAGTTCAACACACATCGCTAATCCAGCGACGGGAAAAAGTAGTCGGTCGTCAGTATTCAGTAGCCAGTAGAGAGCAAGGGGCGAGAGGCTGGAGGCTAGAGACGAGTTCGTCTCTACAAGCCCCCAGTTTCAAGTCCCTCGCCCCGCCTGTGTTTACTCAGCCGTCAGCCCTCGGCCCTCGGGCCTTGTCTTCCCCAATCCTGACCCCCCAGTCTCCAACCCCCAGCGTGTTCCGCCAGGAAGGCGAATACTGGACGCTCGTGTTTGATAATCAGGTGTGTCGCCTGCGTGATATGCGCGGGTTGCACTATATTGCCTACCTGCTGCAATACCCCAATGACGACATTCACGTTTTTCGCTTAGTTACTGGCGACGAGATTGCCGCAGAGATGTCGACTAGCAACACACGACTGTCAGGTGTTGAGGCACTCTCTATGAGGGCCTCAGACAGTGGTGAACTACTTGATGCGCAGGCTCGCGCTGCGTACAAACAACGGATGGCAGATCTCCAATCTGACCTCGATGAGGCAATGAGTTTTCACGATCAGGGGCGCATTGACGCATTACGTGAGGAGTTAGAGTTCCTTACCCACGAGATCTCACAAGCTGTAGGCCTTGGTGGACGCACCCGTCGGATCGGGTCGCCAACCGAACGTGCACGCTCGACTGTCACCAAAGCCGTGAAGAATGCCCTCAAAAAGATTTGTGAGCATCATGCTGCGCTAGGGCTATATCTGACGCGCACCATCAAGACCGGTACGTTCTGCGTCTATGCGCCAGACCCGCGGGCGTCAGTGCCGTGGCAGTTGTAAGTACGAGTCTGAGGCAATGACGCTGATGGGTGAACGGGGTGGCGTCATTCCCGGTTTTCCCAAAAATTTTTTCAATCCCAATCCGTGTGACAGCGAATGTCACACTTGTGACACGCTTTGTTACGCCTTTCTGTATGTAACACAGCGAAGGGGGAAACATCATGAACACTGTCATCCGCACGACATTACTCGAATTAGTCCAAGTAGTTAGCGAATACGCCCAGAGCGACGCCGAGGTGGTGGCCACCGTGGTTTCACTGATTAACAGCGGCCAGGTCAGCTTGTGTGGCAACTTCGCCGGTGCCCGCATCAATCTGAGCGCCGGTGAACAGGAAGCCCTGTCTGCATGGCCCGTACTGCAGGTGTGACAGCGCATGTCACACCTGTGACACGCAAAGTTACGCCTTTCTGTATGCAACACACAGCTCGATAAGGAGAATAATCATGACCAGTGTACGTGAAGCCTTGGATGCGTTCGGACGAACCGTGAGCATCAAAGCCATCGCCCACCAGCGTGGTGCCTCGTTTCCGGTGTCGCTGCGCAAATTGACGGGCGCGCTGCCACCAGGGCAGATGCATCAGAAAGTGATTTCGTTGGATTTCTTGCAGCGCAAGCTGAACCAGTTTTTTAATGACCGCCGTCGACCGCTCTTCAAGGTGCGGTTGCATAACAAAGGGAGTGGCGACCACCGCCACAGCACGGTCGATGTGTTGTTCGATGATGTGACGAGGGCATACTCATCGATATTGCCTGGCGGTGCTCCTCATGACCTCGGTCAACTGGAGGCGGAGTATCCGGGCCCGAACCCCGATGTGCATTTCAATGACGTGAATAGTCGTTCTCTCAATGTGAATGTCATCCCTGGCGCGCCAGTCGGCATCGCGGTGGATGTCCGTTTCGAGACCGCTGGCGAGGTCGAACTCATTGTCAATAACCATCCCGACATCAACTTCACCTACTTCCATATTCATATGCCATTGTTCTTTGACCATGACGGCGCGGGGTTGGTGAACCTGAGAACTGATGCGAACCTGATCAAAACCAGCACTTCGGTTGATGTCTCAGGGTTGCCCGACGGGGTGTTCGATTCACGGCTTGAGAAGAAGTTTAATAGTGAGATTGCTGCAGGCGTTGAGGAATACGGCGATTCGCTCAATCGCATGGTGACGCGCTGGCTCGTGGGTGGCGATTTCCATGTGGTCGCGGTCGAAGGCAATGAGCAGACCCTGACGATTCACTACATTATCCCGCGCGGCCAACTGGCGCCGTTCCCTGAGAACCCGCAGCCGCCACTCGATCCAGGGCGACTGGCCAACATTGACCATGTTGTCGTGCTGATGATGGAGAATCGTTCCTTTGACCACATGCTTGGCTATCTCAGTAAAGAAGGCGGACGGTCGGATATCGATGGGCTACGTGGGGGAGAGAAGAACTCGTATAACGGACGGGACTTCACCTCATTCTTGTTGCCGGATGCCAAGTTCGACAAAAGCCCACCGCATAACCATGAGCCCATCATGCTGCAGATTGGTGAGGGCAGAATGGACGGGTTTGTCAGTGCCTTTGCGCAGCGATACGAAGATGAAGGTGAAGATCCCGCCAGGATTATGGGGTACCACAATAAGGATCGGGTGCCGGTGTATGATGCGCTGGCAACGCACTTCCTTGTCTGCCAACGCTGGTTCGCCGCCCACCCTGGACCGACATTTCCCAATCGCTTCTACACATTAACAGGGCGACTGAATCGCGATCCTCTTGGTACCTTCGAGGTCAACAATCCAGGTGGTGCTACTTTCAAGCCAGTGCAGACCAAGACGCTCTTCGATCACCTGACCGAACACGGAGTGAGCTGGCGCTATTTTGAACATCGCTACTGTTTTCTCCGCTTGTTCGCGCGCTATTCCACCGACGATACGTTTATCGTTGAGGCCAACGACCCAGCCCGCGGGTTCTTTGCCAGTGCGGCAGCAGGAACCCTACCATCGGTCTCGTTTATCGATCCCAACTTTATCGACGAGCGAGATGGGGAAGACAATGATGACGGTGCCCCGGCCAACATTGGTGCTGGACAGAACCTCATCGGACGGGTGGTCAATGCGCTGATGCGAGGACCCAAGTGGCAGAAAACGATGCTGATCATCACCTACGATGAACATGGTGGCTTCTACGATCATGTGAATCCGCTGCTGTTCCGCGACAAGGCGAAACCCGTGTCAGGGATCGATCACTACGGGGTCCGCGTACCAACGTTTGTGATCTCGCCGTGGGTCGACCAACGGGCAGTGAGTAATATCGTCTTCGATCATACCGCCATCGCCAAAACTATCGCGCGCCGCTTCATGAGCGCCAATCCACCAGATATGGGCGCGCGCGTGGCCGCCGCGAACGATCTCTCGATGGTGTTACGCGCAACGCCGCGGCTGGATCTTCCAGTCATTCCTGTGCCACGACTTCCACGACCAACCCGCGCTCGCGATCTGCGTGTGGCCTCATCAGCGGATACGGATGACTTTAAAGAACTCATGCGCGCGATGTATGCACAGCATCGCGCCCGTCAATAAGCCAATGGCAAAGCAACCAAGCACAGAAATGACATAACGTACAGTGATATGCACTGGAATTAATTTCATAAAGGAGAAACGCACATGTCAGCAGTCAAAGGTCAAGTAAACGGTGAAACCGCAATGTTCGCGACAGAAACCTCGCCTCGCGGCAATAACGTTGGTCTCTTTGGCAAAGGCGACGTGAACGGTGTCCAAGCCGAGGGCGGCGCCAATGGCGTGATTGCCACCGGTAAGGGCTGGTGTGGCGTGATTGGACTCAGCGAAAGTATCTCTGGCGGGTTTGGTGTGTACGGAGAGAACACTGCTGGGGGAACCGGCGTGGTCGGCGTCAGCAAGAAATGGATAGGCGTGTATGGCGAGACCAGCGGCCTCGAAAACGGACCTGCAGGAGTCTGGGGTGAGCACAAAGGCAACGGGATCGGCATCAAAGCGATTAGCAACACCGGTATCGGTCTGGTGGCCTTTAGTAATGGCACAGCCGCACTGTTTCAGGGGGATGTCGAAGTAACAGGTGACATTCGGCTGACCAACGCAGATTGTGCCGAGGATTTCACTATTGCCACGGACGCTGCAGTTGAACCCGGCACAGTCATGGTGGTCGGTGAAAAGAGCGCCTTGGTTCCGAGTCAATATGCCTACGACAAGCGGGTCGCCGGTGTGGTATCCGGGGCTGGCGATTACAAGCCTGGTATCGTCCTGGACAAACAGCAGTCAGAGCGCACACGGCAACCGATTGCCTTACTGGGCAAAGTCTTTTGCAAAGTCGATGCGCAATACGGTGCGATTGAAGTGGGTGATCTCCTGACCACCTCACCCACGCCAGGGCATGCGATGAAGGCGCACGATGCAACCAAGGCCTTTGGCGCAGTGATTGGTAAAGCGCTGCATCCGCTGGCAGAAGGGCAAGGCTTGATCCCGATTCTGATTGCGTTACAGTAACAGCGAGTGAAAGTGGCAATGTACGCCGGAATACGCCTGTCCTGCCTGCGCCAGCCTGTCCTAGACGGCCAGTCCAGGGTGCCGCAGGCACAGGTGAGCCAAGTCGAAGGGTATAGCGATTCCGGCTCGCCACTGATTCGCTCGCGTTCCAACATGTCCGACAAAGGAGGCTTGCAACGAATAAGATCGGATGAGTAAAGTAAGAGTGGTGGCAGAGACAGGGCCTCAATACTCGACAAGGACAAGGACAATGCTGGAACAACTCACTGTGGAAGAACGTTTAAGTGCACTGGAAAAAGAACTGAAGGAATTGAAACAACAAGTGACCGTGCAACAAGAGCAACGGTCATGGATTGAGAAAATTGCCGGGACCTTCAAAGACGATCCAGACTTTGAGGAGATCGTGCGACTAGGTCGCGAGTTCCGTAAGGCTGCACAGTGATCAGGGCCCGGCGATGTTTGTCCTAGACACGGACCATCTGGCTATTACGCAACAGCAGGCAACGCCTGCGTACGAGCATTTCATCCAGCGCGTGGCACAACATGCGCCGTCAGATTTCTTTGTCTCCATCATCAGTTTCCATGAGCAGGTTATGGGATGGAACGCCTACCTTTCGCGAGCGCTCAACACCGCAGCGGTTGTGCGTGGCTACGAGCGCTTGGGACGTGTCTTAGCTAATTTTGCACGGCACAAGTCCTACCGTTTGACGATGCTGCTGCCTCCGTGTTTGATGACTTTCGCGCCCGTCGCGTGCGCGTCGGGGTTATGGATTTGCGCATAGCGGCGATTGCCTTCTCGCGCAATATGACGGTGCTGACCCGTAATGTCAGCGATTTTCGTCGCGTTCCAGGGTTGCGAGTAGAAGACTGGACTCTCCCATAACGTACCTCCTCCGAGGAGTAGGTTTTTGACACGAGAAAAGACGAAACGTCATTCCAGGCGAACGAGGCGAAACCCGGAATGACGATACTCTATCCCGCAAATCTTTTGCGATGATCCACTAACCCCGTTCACAATCCTTTCCCAGTTCTCCCGAAAATTTTCTCCCTCCCTGCTTGTGTGACATCACATGTCACACCTGTGACACGCTTTGTTACGCCTTCTTCAACAGAAGACGCAGTGCACAGCGACAACGAAAGGGGGCGACGCCTATGATGAGCGATGACGTGTGAATCTGAACGGAAGAATAACCACTCACTGACAACTGATAACCGACAACTAACGACTACATAAAGAAAGGAGAACAACAACATGAAGGCAAATCTCAAGAAAGCCCTCGGTCTCGCAGCACTCGGCATGACCCTGTTGGCCAACACTGTTCCGACGTGGGCAGGCTATGTAGATTACCGCGGGGTCATCATAGAGCCCAAGACCTCCTACCCGAATGAGACCGAAGCATTTGGAAGTATGGTAGGCACGCGCGACAGTGCGGATAATAAGCAATACATCGGGTGTTCTCTCGATGCGGCTCCGTTTGTTACGTGTTCCGCCGTGGACAGCACAGGCAAGTTTGCTGGTTGCATTAGTTATGATGCAGGACACATCGATGCGGTCCAGAAAATGACTGACTCTTCGTTCATTGCTTTCAGGTTCAATCGTGCCAACGCAACCTGCGTCAAGGTTGAAATTAATAATAATTCTTTCGGTCTTAGATAAGCATGGACGTGTTGTCAGGTCATAACAGGAGAGACTGAACATTTCATCAACACTATTCTTCACTTTTATCGAAAGGAGAACCATATCATGAAAACGAAGTTGCACAAACTCATCGGCACGGCCGTACTGGGCGTTGCTCTGGTTTCGCAGAGCTTCCCAGCATGGGCGGGAGCCGTCTCTACTCCGCAGGTTGCCGTAGGGCCTTCCAACGCAGGCGGGAGCATGGCCGGGGCACGCTATAGCGCCGGCAGTACGCAATATATTGGCTGTACCTTTTCCAATACTGCCGGTCCGTACGTGCTCTGCTCCGCGACCGACGCGACGGGCAAGTCGCTGTCCTGTATTGGCACCCAGGCGAGACATTTGGCCGCAGCTAAAGCGATCACTGACTTCTCGAACATCGAGTTTGGCGTGGGCGGCGGCAGTTCAAACTGCAGCCGCCTGACGGTTTACAACTACTCGTATCACCTCAAATAAGCATCGACACAAGCGCGGAGAGAGAACAAACTGAACCTTCTCAGAAAGGAGACGATCATCATGAAAGCAAGTGTGAAACATATCCTCAGTCTGGCCGCGATCGGGATGAGCCTGTGGGCTACGACGATTCCGACGTGGGCCGGCAAAGTGAGTGCCGACAGAGTTATCATCAGCAGCGACCAGTCTGCGACGTGGGCCACGGGCAGTCTGACCGGCGCGCGCTACAGTTCCGATACCAGCCCGGAACAGATCGGCTGTAGAGCCTACACGCTCAGTACGTATTCGTGGACCTCGTGTTATGCCAAGGATAATGCAGGGCGTAGTCTTACCTGTGGGAGTGGCGATTGGAAATTCCTTGACATGGTCCAGGGCATGACGGACTCGTCGTTCATTTACTTCGGCATCAATGGCAACGGCAGCACGGGCACCTGCAGCGACATCAGGATTACCAATGGCTCCGATCTGCTCAAGTAAGGACAGCTGTTTAGTCACTATGAATGATCCCAAACGGTTCCATCAACATCATTCTTTACCCTTACGGAAAGGAGAACGACATCATGAAAGCGAAAGTACACAAACTCATTAGCACGGCAATGCTTGGCCTGGCCCTGTTCTCACATAGCCTCCCGGCGTGGGCGGGTGCTTCAAAGATCGATCGGGTATTCATAAGCTCGAACGGTACCGTCAGTGGGAGCTTACCGGGGGCACGCTATAGTGGGGACGACAGACAGTACATCGGTTGTTCCCACTACCGTCATTCTGTTAATCCCAACTCGTTCGCCTGGTGTTCAGCGCAGGACAAAGCAGGCAAGACTGTCTTATGTACGAGCTTCGATCCCAGAATTGTGGATGCGGTCAAAGGGATGACTGACTCCTCGCACCTCACCTTCAGGCTCCCGAACCTGTACTCACAAACATGCACCGATCTGACAATCAGCAACGAGTCGATCTACCTCAGATAAGCGACGACGAGGGTCAGGCACCGCAGTGGGTGCGTGCAGCGTACCCGCCGCCACGGGTACGAAACCTTCCACTCGCAGCTATGAAAGGAAACAAAGTATGACAGCACAGAATAAAAAATCATTGACACTCATTGTGATCTTTAGTATCGGAATCCTCGTGTACGTTGGCGTGGTCACGTGGCTACCGCCATCTCCACCGGTACCGAGTACTCAAGCCCAGGCGGATGTGCAGGCGGACCAACGCTTAGCCAAACTCGAGCACGCAGTGATGGCACTGACCCAGACACTACAAGTGAAGCAGACACAGGACACCCGACCTGAACCAGCGCAGGCCACGACTGCCGCAGCGCCAGAGCTCTCCCGCCAGGACCTCGCCAAACTTATCCGTGACGAAGTGCGCAACGCCGTGGCGCAGGAGAGCCCCGAGGCGCAGCGTGCCAAAGAAGAAGCGATTGCGGAAGCGAAGATCCTCAATTCCCCTGAGAACAAAGCCGCCTATCAAAGTGCATCGAGCGTCGTGCAGACAGCAGTCGCCGCCAAGCGCTGGACCGAGGAAGATCGCGACACCTTCAACGCCGCCATTGGGTCATTGACCACCAATCAACGCACGGAGCTGATGGGCAAGCTGATTCCCGCGGTCAATCGCGGTGAACTCAAAGTCGAAGTGAATGGCCCATTATTTTGAGCACAGGAGATCGACTCATGAGTACTGTCGTAGAACTCACACAGACAAGCGGGCCCTCTACTCGGCTCCCTATTCGTCCGGCCCATCATCGCCAGTTAACTCCTAGTGAGGTACGGACGATCTGGCAACTGCTGAATCCTTCCTCCTTGCCCGGCGCGACCCAGGAAATCCACATCACCCTCACACAGCATACCGAGTTACCCTGCGACGGATGGATGATCCAGCTTGGCCAGGCGTAGTGAAGTGCCACGCCCATTGCACTGTGAGACAAAAGTTGTAGGCCGGGATAAGGCCGCAAGCCGTTCCCGGCGTGCGTCGTGCCGGAAACGCTTCGCGTATTCCGGCCTACTTGCTGTTCCTCTTCACGTAACCGCCTTCTCCTCTCTTCGGCGCCTTGTTTGATTTTTCCCATTTTTCGACTCCTGGACTCCTTGACTCTGCGACGCCCAGACTCTTTCTCCCATTTATCCGTCTCCCTCTTTCCTCTGCCTCTCTTGTGTACAATTGTACAGTCACTCCGTGTGAATACTTTCCCGCCACGTTTCCCATTTCTGCACCATTGTACAGTCCTTTGTTACGCCTCTCTCAGCAGAACACCACTCAAGGAGGGACAGTATGAACAGGTACAGTACAACCAGAAGATTTATCGGACTCACCGCTCTCAACCGGTGCCTCAGCGTACTGCGTTGGGCAGCACCACAACGACGACGGCATAAGGAGCAGTGTATGACAAAGACACACAGAGGGCGCACATGGTTTCTTGGTTACCTGATGATGGTCGGCATGTTCGTGACTCCAGCCGCCGCCGACGTCGTCACCGACTGGAACGCCAACACCCTGACCGTGATTGGACAGAACGCCGCCATTCGACCGACGCCGTCGCTGATGCTGGACCTGACGATGGTCCACATCGCCATGCACGACGCCATCCAGGCATTTCAGGGGCGCTTTGAGACCTACAACGAACCAATTAGCAACGCTGCTGGCTCACCTGTAGCCGCGGCTGCCAAAGCCGCGCGTGATGTGTTGGCTCACCGCTTTCCCGCCCAAGCTGTGGCGACCGAATCGACCTATCAGAACTATCTGAGCGCCAATGGATTGCTGTCGACCTATGCGGGTGTGTCGATCGGCCAGCAGGCCGCGCGTAACATCATCAACCGACGCGCCAACGACGGTAGCTTTCCGTCGAATCCCGAGGTCTTCACCGGTGGCACTGCCCCAGGCGAGTGGCGCCCGACACCGCCAGCGTTAGCGCCGATGTTGACCCCGTGGTTCGGTGCAGTTGAGCCGTTTGTTTTGAAAGGCTCAACTGGCATGCTGTCCGAACCGCCACCGCCACATTTACGCAGTGGCGCGTACGCCAAAGCGTATAACGAGGTCAAAGCGCTCGGTGCCCGCGTCAATAGCACACGTACGCCTGAACAGACTGATCTCGCCTACTTCTACTCGGACAACATCTTTGCCCAACTGAATCGCGCGCTGCGAGCCATTGCGACTGAACATCTCAGTGATATTGGTGACAGCGCCCGGCTCTTCGCGCTGGCGCACGCTGCGGGAACTGACGCACTCATTGTCTCCTGGAACAAGAAACGCTATTACTATTTCTGGCGTCCCAGCACGGCCATTGTCAACGGCGACGACGACGGGAACCCACACACTGTAGGTGACCCAACCTGGTTGCCTCTCATCAACGATCCGGCCTACCCAGATTACACGTCAGGGGTGAATAGTATCACCAGTGCCTTCATGCGCACCCTTGAACGGTTCTTCGACACGGATGACTTCACCTTCACGGTCACTAGCAACGCCGCTCAGGTGGCGCAAAAGACCCGCACCTACTCCCGCTTTTCAGATGTGGCAGCGGATACAGTTGAAGCGCGGATTTTGCTGGGCATTCACTTCCGCTTTGCCGACACCGTGGCACGCAAGCAAGGCAAGCAGGTAGCGGACAAAGCGTTCGAGCATATCCTGAGGCCTACTCGCTAAGGCACTAGCGTTCGGCATTATCCGTGTCCATACGGCAATGGGTTCCTGCTCCCTCTGGGAGCAGGACACGATGAGGAGAAGAAAGAGAACGTGTGTTCCATCTATCAAAGCGCATCAAGCGTCGTGCAAACGGCAGTGGCCGCGAAACGCTGGACCGAAGACGACAAAGAGGACTTCCGCGCGGCCTTTGGCTTGCTGACCAACAATCAACGTATGGAGCTGATGAACATCCTGGCGCCAGCGATCAACAATGGCGATGTCAAAGTCGAGGGACACGGACCGTTGTTCTAACTGCGGATTGTAGATTGGGGATTGTGGAATATGCGACTGGCGCAGTGTCGAGTGCGGATGAAGTAAAGTGGCACTCTCGATCGTTACTGGCTCACTCCGCACTCCGCATTTTCCATTCCGCAGTTTCTTGTCCCCTGACCCTCGCCCTCTTCCGGAGAGAGAGGGGATTCCTGCACTGCCAACAGCTTCTGTTGTGACTGATGACCAGCCGGTCGCTCCTACGCACTCTGAGACTCCTCGCCTTCCTTTCTTCTAAATTAGCCCACAGGAGATTCGTACACTGCGTCACAAGTAGTCTCGCGTATCCCCCCGGCGATAAATCACCGGGCTACACAGTACGACGCCCCATGAATGGGGCTGAAGCCGGATGTATCCAGCGCAGTTTTGTAGCCCGGCCATTCATGGCCGGGAATCATGCGTGTGCCAATGTCGCGTGGTCCGATTTAGCCTCCAGCCTGTCGCCTAACGAGCTTTGACATCCAAATTCGGTAACGGACTTCTTGGCCACGCTACGTTATTGTTGCGTAGGGGCGTATTGCAATACGCCCCTACAGGCCTACGGTTTATTGCCGAACTTGATCGGCAAACCTCATTAGTGCCCTCCCGTTTTGTGCGTTTCCCCTTTTTCCCCGTACCGAGCGTTAGCAATGAACAATTTGTTCACTCATGCTCACTTTCTATTTCACCTCGACTGTGAACAATTGTTCACTCATTTGTCACGCCTCTCTCTGTAGAAAACACGAAGAGGAGGAGTCGTATGGACAAGTTCACCACAACTGGAAGGTTTCTTAAACTGGCAACCTGGTTGCCGCTCATCAACGATCCGCCCTACCCGGATTACACATCGGGAGCGAACAGCATCACCAGCTCGTTCATGCGCACGCTCGAACGATTCTTTGACACGGATGACTTTTCCTTCACGGTCACCAGTAACGCGGCTCAGGTAGTCCAGAAGACGCGTACCTACTCTCGCTTCTCGGATGTAGCGGCGGATGTGGTCGAAGCACGTATCTACCTGGGTATCCACTTTCGCTTCGCCGACACCGTGGCGAGCAAACAGGGCAAGCGGGTCGCGGACAAGGCATTCAAGCACATCCTGCGCCCTATCCACTAAGGACCGTACGAAAAAATTGCGTGATGAGCGTCACCCTATTGAGCCAGGAGGGGCGTATGGCAATACGCCCCTACGGAGCAACGAAACAATTTGGCTAAAGGGTTCCTTACTGACTGTGACTGTCAAATTTCATTAGGCACTCATATAGGAGAAACACACGATGACAACCATGATTCCTGAAATGCAAACCCTGAAAACGCGTCTCAAGGCGACCTGGATGGCAGGCGATTACGGACATTTCGCCACGTACTTGGAGCCCGGCGCGTTGGAGTTCCTTGCTCGGCTCGCGCTGACACCTGGCACCCGCATGCTGGATGTCGCCTGCGGCGCAGGGCAGATCGCTATTCCGGCAGCTCGCGCTGGGGTGTACGTCACCGGCATCGACCTCGCCGCCAATCTCATCGCTCAAGCCCGGACGCGTGCGCAGGCCGAGGGGGTCACGGTTCAGTTTGATGAGGGCGATGCGGAAGCACTTCCCTACGAAGATGCGTCGTTCGATATCGTCGTCAGCCTGATTGGGGCTATGTTCGCGCCTCAGCCTGACCGGGTTGCGGCTGAACTGCTACGCGTGTGTCGTCCTGGTGGCCGTATTGTCATGGCCAACTGGACACCCGAAGGGCACGTCGGCCAGATGTTCAAGATCATCGGCAAACATGTGCCACCGTCGCCCCTCATGGTCTCTCCAGTGAAATGGGGCGACGCGGCGATCGTCCGCGAACGGCTCCAGCATGGCACTGTCAACCTGCAGACCACGACACGTCGGTATCCGATGCGTTATCCCTTTTCGCCGCCGGAGGTGGTCGAGTTCTTTCGTATCTATTATGGGCCGGTCAATCGTGCGTTTGCTGCACTCGACCTCACAGGGCAGCACGCCTTGCGTCGCGACCTTGAGGAGTTGTGGCTGCGCAACAATCAAACGCACGATAACTCGACGCACGTCGAGGCTGAATATCTTGAGGTGGTCGCGCTCCGCTCTGAGGTACCGAGAAGAAATCCGCTGGGCAGAGCGTAGGCCGGAATACGCACAGCGTCTCCAGCGCAATCAGCAGCGTGCGACATCGGCGCCGATTGCGAAAGGCACGTTTCTGTTGTTAGATTCCCTCGCCTTGGCCCTTCGAGAAAGAGCCAAGGAATTGGCGAGATCCGAAACGAGGGCAGAACATTGCGACACTCAATCGAACGTCCTGGAACTATCACTATTGGTGCTTTGCTCATCGCCGTTTATGCTGCCGTTATCATCGCCTGGGACTTTGTTGCACCATTCGAGCGTCCGTACGCGCAAGGTCCGGTCAGTGTCATACTGGGCGTACGCGTGTTTGGCGTATGGGCGCAAATGATGCATGCCGTGCAACTGGTCGTCGCGCTGGCGTTAGTCGCCGGTTTATGGACTATGCAGCCGTGGGCCTGGCAACTCACGATGTTCATTGCTGGCTACATGCTCGTTTCTATCACCGTTTGGGTAACCGTCTATCAAGAATTTTCCCGTATCAAGTTCGCCTTCTTTTACATTGTCGTTGTGAATTTACTATTGGCTCTCGTTTATCCCCATCGGGAGAAATTTGTTTCTCGTTAGCCTCCTGTGCCACAATGGCGAAAGGTGTCATTTGGTGAGGCAAGGGGGACCTCCTGCATGCGACAATTCTGGTCAGTCATTACCAGCTCTGTTGGGCTGGCGCTCTCCAACCCTGGCAAGGACTCAATACCTTGCTGCAAGCGTTCGCACGCCTTGCCGATCTGACTGACTTGCGACTGGTCATTTGTTCCTCGAATTATTCGAAGCGCGCCAAACTCTATGAGAAGCTTGCCACGAGACTGGGAGTGCATGACCGGATTGTCTGGCGTTTCGCCCTCGATGAACACGAATTAGCAGCGTGGCTACCTCATGCTGCTCTGTCTGTTGCTCCTCTCACAGACTGTGCACGCAATATCGAACAAGGCTGTGCACCGCTCAAGATTCTTGAGTCGTTGGCCGCTGGCGTGCCAGTAGTTGCGTTGGATTTGCCTTCCGTGCGTGAGATTATGACTGATAGTGAACATGGCCGCTTAGTGCAGCCGGATCGACCTGCGGAGCTGGCTCGGGTCATACGTGTTTTGCTGCAATATCCAGAGCGATTGCGTGAAATGGGCGCTCACGGACAACGACACATCGCCGTGTATTTCTCCTGGCAGCGTTCGCTACACCTGCTGCGCAGATTGTATCGGACACTTCTTCTCACTAAGGAAAACCGAGATCATGAGTACGAACGTCACGTATCGATCGCTGAATGATGAGCAGAAAGCTGCCTTATTGCCATTCCGTCTTTCTATGATGGAATGCCAAACGTTCTCCTAGAGGCTCTTGGGCTCGGTATTCCTGTCTTAGCAGCTTCGATCGGTGGGATGGCGAACATTTTGGTCGACAACGAGAATGCCCTGCTTTTCCAATCCGGTAATCACAGTGAGTGTTGTCAGATTTTACGGAGAGCGGCGCAACTTTCAGTGTCGGAGCTGCACACGCTTGGTGAGAACGGGCAACGCTTGGTTGCTGCCCAATTCACGCATCAGGCTGAAGCTGAGCGCTATCTTGCGACGCTGCCGCACGTTTCTTCAGGCACAGCGAAGTAACGTGCGCTGTGCGCACGATTTGCGCGTATGCTCTGACTCCCGTGCGCATGGCGCACGCTACGGACGAGCAGAGCGCGAGACTGCGTGAGCAGGCCTTGCCCTAATTCGCGAAGCGCAGTAAGCAAGCCGTTGTGGGGAAGAATAGTGGAGGATTATGCTATGGCCGATCTGCAAAACTCGATCAGCAACTTTCTTGATTTCTCAGGCAAGACCGCGCTTGTCACCGGAGTGCTCGACGAACATTCCATTGCCTGGCCCATTGCCAAATATCTGAATGACGGTGGTGCGCGGGTGGCATTATCGATTCAGCGCAAAGCCGTGCGGCGTATGATGGGGAATATACCCAATCAACTGCACAACCCGCTGATTGTCGAATGCGATGCAAGTAGAGAAGAAGAGATCGAACGCATGTACGCTGAGATTGGCAAGGAATTCGCCCATATCGATTTTCTTATCCACTCGATCGCGTATGCGCCACCTCAATCGTTCGAGAATCGCTTTGTCAATATTACCAAGGCTGACTTTGCCCTTGCGCTTGATATTAGTGCTTACTCGCTGATTGCCTTAGCCCGTGGTGCACTGCCGTTCATGAAAGATCGTGGCGGGTGTATCCTGGCGATGACTTACTACGCAAGTGAGAAAGTGATTCCTGGGTATCAGTTGATGAGTACGGCGAAAGCGGCGCTCGACAATATCATCAGGAACCTGGCCTTTGACCTTGCGCAGCATCGTATCCGCGTGAATGGACTGTCTCCTGGGCCAACGGCGACGAAAGCAGGATCAGCAATCCCAGGCTTCGCCCTCATGCAAGAGTACATGCGCGTGAACGCTCCATTACAAGACGCGATCCTGAACTCCGATGCCGGGAAAGCTGCGCTCTTCTTATGTAGCCCGATGGCCGAGAAGATCACGGGCGAGATTATTCACATCGATGGTGGGTACAACATTCTCGGGATGATGCTCAATCGACCGTAGACCAGCCGGGACATCTGTCGACTTACCCTGATGACAATGGTCGTTTCAGCTTCACAATCTGTTGTTCAACGCTGGGCGGGAAGTCTGCGCGAATTTCAGTGCCATGTCCACGGCTGCTGCTAATGCGCAATGCTCCGCCACAGGCTGCGACCCGTTCGCGCATATAGAATAGCCCATATTGTTCATCTAAAGGCTCATCGACGTCGAAACCCTGGCCGTCGTCGGTGATCATAACGGAGACGCCAGACTGTTCTTGGGTAAAAGCGATATGCACATTTTGTGCATGGGCATGCTGACGAATATTGCGCAAGGCTTCTTGAATGATACGGAACACGGTGAGATTGGTTTCACGAGAGAAGCGGGGAAGCTGTGGTGATGCTTCAAGGGTCACCGTGAACGGCTCTTGTTCTTGTACGCCGGCAATGTAGTCTCGCACGGTTTCCACCAAGTCCGACTCTGCGAGCAGCGGTGGATGTTGCTCATTACTAAAGTTTCGTCCGATGGCAGCCACGGTATCTAGCTCTGCCGCTAGATGTTCCATGCGCTCTTTCAGTTCAGGCACGCGCTGGCCAACGAGTTCCTGGCAGGCACGAAAAGCGCGGAGCACTTGAAACAGCTTCTCATTCAGCGGAAGGTGCCATTCTTCAACCTCGCGCTTACGTTCTTGTTCCTGCGCGCGGATGATCTTTCGTTGAGAATCGCGTTGGGTATGTTCGGCATGACGTGCATCCTCGACATCCCAGGCTCTTTCAATCAGTGTGGCCATATCCTGGGCGACGAGCGTGAGCATCTGAATGTCGACGGCGTCGAACGGCAGTCCGCCTTTTTTGTCCGCCAGAACGAGGCAGCCGAGCGGATACTGCGTCTGTAATCGTACGAAGAGCAAATTGTTCTGGGCCCATTCCTGCATGCGGGGAGTGGTCTGCAATTTGGTACGCACCTCGTCGCCGGAAGATAAGATAATTGTTTCCTCTTCCAGGGCTTGCTGGAGGATGCCGTGGGCAAGGGAGCCATTCAATTCATTGGCGGGGGGGACAAGGAATTTGCTTGAGGCGGCAACGCGGTCGGTGCGTTTGCGTTGTGGATCAATCAGTAGCACCCCAGCGCCACGGCAGGAGGCCAATCTCGTCAGTTCATCGGCGAGTTGTTGCAGCAAGTCATCAAGGTCAAGCGGTGCGAGGGTGCGGTGGAAAGAGAGTAAGCGCTCTGCTCGGCTCTGCTCAGATATCGTCTGCTGTTGGCTGCGCTGTTGATGCTCATGGCCGAACATGCCACAGAGGCCTGCCAGGAGGAACGAATAAAACGCAGACATGAAGACCGTGCTATAGCCACTCTCTCCATTCGGAACCAGGAAAAAGAGTCCGAAGCTCAACAGGGCACCGCCAAGCGCTGTGCTCAAGCCAGTGACGAGTCCGTAGCGAATTGCCGTGGCGACGATGATGCCATACGCGTACACATAGGCCGGACTTTGTAGTCCTCCGCTGACCGCACATAAAGTTCCGACGAGCAGGAGGTCTGCTGCGAGGAGCATGACGCGTGGTACGGGGGTACTGCGAGATGCGATAGCGTGTAATCCTCCGCAAGCTATCAGCGCGAGTATCCCTACCGCGATGACACTCGGTGGGAGAACTGCCGTGGTGGTAGAGAGCTGAACACACCAGATACTGACTGCCAACCACCGCAGATACACCCACAGCTTTTCACTCCCCCGCAACCGTCCGGTGGTTTGTGTTCGTGGTGTTGGAGACCATGACGACGAATATGTTACTGACACCCCCTCCACCCCTTTCTGCGCAATGCTTGTCTTCCCACTATGCCCCGTTTCTTGTTCTACCTACACGCAGGAGGTAGCATAGCTAGACAAAACGAGCAACGGATTCCATCAGCTCTTTTCTCTATCAAATGGATGAGAGCGAAAAGTCTGGTCATTTGCACCACGCTGCTTCCTTCTTGTGTGGCTGCACTATAGCGGTGAGGGATCTTCTGATAGTGAGGGAACACGAAAAGACCAGAAAGGAGTTCCTCTATGTTGTTCATGCTCAAAGCGCAGATCAATAAGCCAGCAGGCGTCTCGAATAAAGAATTCTATGGTGTGTGGCTGAAAGAAGCAGAAGCCGCGGTCGCTGCCCACAAAGCCGGAGTCATCAAAGCGATCTGGAAAGTGGCAGGAAAACCGGAAGTGGTCGCTGTCCTTGATGTCGAATCTGCTGATGTGCTTGAGGCCGCTGTGCTCGGTTTACCGCTGTGGAAATTGGGATATTCACACATGGTAAAAGTCGAATGGGATGTCGTGCGACCGTATGAGAATTGGTACGAGGATCTCAAGAAGTTAGCGGCGGAATGAGGCAAGACTCCGACTCTCGCATATCGGGATTCTGTGGGAGTCGATTGCATGAAAGCGGGCACCTTGTTGCCCGCGCTCACCGTGACCGCGTTAATTGCTTCCTTGCCCTTCGATGCACCACTCCCCAGTGCGTTTGAGTGAGAGGCTCTCGGGAGCGAGATCTACGGGCAATTGAGAAGCCGCTGCGACGGCACGTTCCAGTGCCACGTGACTCTCAAGGCCGATCGCTCGAAGGATGGGCTGATAGATTTCTTGCTCGTGAATCTCTGGACTGTAGAAATCCGCTTGGCGCACTGCGCGGATGTACGTACGGACATTCGGAATGAGGTGCAAGGCGGGCATTTTGAACCCGCGGACGACTCTGACGAGAATTTCAAACGTCTGGGCAGGAAAGTATTTGATCGCACTTTGCACGATGCGGAGGAACAATCCGTGATGAGCAATCTCATCGAGGGCAACAAGCCGGAAAGCTTCTGACGCACCTACCTCGAAGCCCCGTGCTTGTTCTTGCGAGGTGGGCGTGAGCGACAGGCCATATTCTTCACGAATACGGAGCCGCATTTTTTGGTAGTGGAAATGAGTCGCGCGTTCCTGGATCATCGAGTAAATCGTTACTCCGAGCGGGTTATCCATATCGGCATGCTGACGGACGTCCCACACGCCTGCGTGGGCTTTCTTCATGTAGGTTTCAAGTTGCGCGTCTGTCCGCGCGTGCGAATGCTTCAAGACGAGTTCCCAGGCGACACTGTGGCGCGCTTCTTCTGCGCCCCACTGTAACTGAGCGTTGCGTCGCGTCCGGTCCTGACGAAACAGATTCAGCCCTGTTTGTACGTAATCTCCCACGTATTCTTCGATGCCGAGGAATCCCTCGATCAAATCCGCAGAGGTCGAACTCAACCGAGAGCCCAACTGTTGCATCTCTTCGATAGGCAGATTATGCCACGGTGACCAGTTCCGCTGCGTGACCGCGCGCCTGTAGTATTCGACATAGTGGGTCGAGACCTCACATTCAAACGCGCGTTGGCGTGCGTCGGCGGTCCATGGACCGGAAAGAATCGTCGGCAGGTCGTGTTGTGACGACGAAGGCTGAGTATCCATGAGGTGCGGATGGTTCCGTTCTGCGCAGCCCAATGCCATCATCGCTACAGGGGTGCGCACGCGATGATGGAAGGTAATTGCGACGCTGCTCTCTGTGATCTGCGAGAGGAGCAGGGTTCCGTAAGCGCATCACCTTGCGTGATTGTGATATAAACGGACGGCATGAGGAACACTCGAATCTGCCGGGAAGGTACCAGGTTGTGCTACCTGGGGCAATTAGGCATCTGTCTCGCAGGACAGGGTATCCAACAAACTGAACGACTACTCAGGCCCCTATGCCCATCCCTGTAAAGGTCTGAATCTTTCATGATTTCGCGGGTTCTGCTGAGATAGGCGCGTGTCGTGGGGAGAAACTCAAGTTCAGGGAGAGAGAAGGGAACACGCGATGATCTTAGGAGCATGCT
>VGTJ01000101.1 GCA_016874775.1 Deltaproteobacteria bacterium | reverse complement strand
AGGGAGAGGGCTAGGGTGAGGGGATGAAATATAAGGCTGCTGGCTTTTCGATCCCCTCATCCTGACCTTCTCCCGGTGGGAGAAGGAACCCACATCCGCAAGGTCGTGGCTTAACTTAATACCATTGGTCATTAGGGGAGCGGGCATCCAGGAGCTTCACCCCTGAACGATTGCCTATTCTCCCTGGATTCCCGCCTTCGCGGGCATGACGTCTCATCTTTTCTCAGCGTAACAGACTACCCCTAAAAGGCCTCCCCTTTGGGGCAGAGGAGCAACCTCTGCCCCCTACTAACTATTGGTTACTGACCTGTCATTGCTGTCTTTCCCTTCAGCCACTGGTCTTCCAGCCTTTCTTCCCTTACCGGCGTGTCAGTAGTCGTTCTTGCACTTCCAGATGAAGCGTGACAGAAGCTACCCTGAAGGACAGCCCGAAGCTTGAGAGAACTGTGAGATTTCTTTGAGATTGGCCGGAGCAGGTTCTCGTCTGCGCGTGAGATCACTATGCCAGCATCTGACATCTTGGCCTTTGGACCGTTTCATCTGGATCTGAGCCACGCGCAGCTGTGGCACGAGGGACAAGAGCAAAAGCTAACGGCAAAAGCATTTGCCGTGCTCGGGTATCTGGCGACTCACCCGCAGCGCATTGTCACGAAGACGGAACTCTTTGCCGAGGTCTGGCCGGAAGTCGTCGTCAGTGATTGGGCGCTGACCACCTGTGTACGCGAGATCCGTCGGGTGCTGGGGGATACGGCCAAGACACCACGGGTTATCGAGACCGTGTATCGGCGTGGATACCGGTTCATTGGGGAGGTCGTCAGTAGTACTGATCTGTCCGGCGTCCAGCGTCCGGCGTCTGAAGTCAGAAATTCTCAATCCGCAATCCCCAGTCCGCCTCCCGCAATACCCCTGGTTGGGCGCGAAGCGGAACTCACCCATCTTCACACTCTGTTAGACAAAGCCGGGAATGGTCAGCGGCAACTGGTCTTTATCACCGGCGAGCCCGGCATTGGCAAGACCGCGCTGATCGATGCCTTTCGGTGGAGACTCGAGGCTGGCGACTGGAGACTAGCCCCGTCCTTCCAAGCCCCTAGTCCCAAGCCTCTAGCCCCTTCCGTGAGCTTTGCTCACGGGCAGTGCATCGAACGCTATGGGCAAAGTGAAGCCTATCTCCCGGTGTTGGAAGCGTTGGGGCGGTTAGGACGAACTGCAGTCGGCCACACGCTCAAGGCCGTGTTCACGCGCTATGCCCCAACCTGGTTGTTACATTTACCCGCGCTTGTCAGCAGCGAAGAAGCTCTGGCTCTACAACCGCGTGTCCTCGGGACGACATCAGAGCGGATGATCCGCGAATTGGTCGAAGCGCTCGAAGTGCTCACTGCCGAACGGACGCTCGTCCTTATCTTGGAAGATCTGCACTGGGCAGATGCTTCCACCATCGAACTCCTAGCCACCATCGCCCAACGACGAGAGCCAGCACGTTTGCTCGTGCTCGGGACCTATCGGCCCAACGAAGTTTTAGGCACCACCACCCCACTCAACAACTTAGTACACGAGCTACAAGCACACCACCGCAGTGTTGAAGTCCCTGTGCTGGGGTTAACTGAAGCGCATGTGGCCGCGTATCTACAGCAGCGGTTTCCTCACAACGCCTTTCCTACGCGTCTGCCCGAGATCCTCTATCACCGTACTGATGGTACGCCATTATTTCTGCGCAATATCATTGATGAACTGATCGCACAGAACACCGTCGTGCAACGCGACGGGCAATGGATCTTGCAGGACGACGTCACCTACCTTGTGGCTGCCCTTCCAGACAGCATCCGCCATGTGGTCGTGCGACAATGTGAGTGCTTATCTCCCGAAGTTCAGCAAGTGTTGGCTGCGGCAAGTGTGGCGGGTATAGAGTTTTCGGTTGCCTCGGTTGCGGCGGCTTTAGAGACCGACGTTGTCACTGTTGGGGTACACTGTGCACGCTTGGCCGCGCGGCAACAGTTCTTGCGGCCTGCAGGTATTGCGGAGTGGCCGGATGGCACCGTTGCGGCCCGCTACGGCTTTTTGCACATCTTGTATCAGCATGTATGGCACGAGCAAGTTACCATCGAGCAGCAACAACTGTGGCACCTGCGGATCGGTGAGCGCAAGGAACTCGCCTATCAAGAGTGTGAAAGCGAGATTGCCAGCGAACTTGCCCTACACTTTGAACAAGGGCGGGCGTATCCTCGAGCCATTTATTACCTGAAGCAGGCCGCAGAAAATGCCCGTCAACGCTCAGCCAACGACGAAGTTCTCAGGCATATCATGAAAGCACTCTTCTTGCTCCAACCGTTACCTCGAACTTTTCCCTAATGCCACGATCGTCACGATGCCCTGATGAGTCAATCTACCTCTAGAGCCTTTGACAGCCTACCAGCGGCTTGCTACTCCGTAGCACCATGGATGCAAAACTTCGCCAAGCGATCGACAAAGCACTAGAAACAAAGTGGGGCAAGGGAACAGTTATCACGCGAGTCGAGCCGCTCACCGGTGATGCGTCAAGTCGCAGCTATGTGCGGCTGTATCTGAGCGGAGGTGGACCGGCAACTACAGTCGTGATGATGCTGTCAGGCAGTGCGTTGCCGCTCTCTTCTGACGAACTCGCGGTCTTCAAAGAACCCCTGAAGGAACTACCGTATCTCAATGTCTATCGTTTCCTGCAGTCACTGGGAGTCACGGTTCCGGAGACCTATTACGATGGTAGCAAAGAAGGATTTCTTCTGCTTGAGGATATCGGTGATGTTCCACTACGCGAGGCCGCGCAGGGTTTGGCCACTACGAATATTGAAGAGCTGTACAAGCAAGCTATCGATCAGTTGGTACGCCTGCAAGTCGAAGGCACACGTCGTGGCGACGAGTCGTGCATCGCTTTTCAGCAAGCATTTGATCACCGCTTGTTCATGTGGGAGTTCGAGCATTTCATTGAATGGGGATTAGAAAAACGCGAAGGCAAACCGTTGTCCACCGCCGAAGGCAAAGAGTTGCGCACGATGTTTGACGAAATTTCTACTCGTCTCGATCGTGCGCCGCGTTTTCTCAATCATCGTGATTATCATAGTTGGAATTTGTTTGTGCAGGATGATGGCATTCGCGTTATCGATTTTCAGGATGCGTTACTCGCACCTGCGACGTATGATCTCGAAACATTACTCAATGACCGCGACACACCAACGGTGATCTCTCCTGCGCTTGAGCAGGCACTAGTTAACTACTATCACACCGCCTGGCATGCCAGTGGTGGCGCATCTATCGCCCAAGAGCAGATGTGGGAAGAATACAACCTGTGTTTATTGCAGAAAGCCAGTAAAGTGGTCGGGCGTTTTTATTATCTCGAACTGGAAAAGAAAAAGACGGGCTATAGCCGTTATATTCCACCAACGCTAGCAACCGCTCGTCGAGTCGTGGCGCGACTGCCGCAGTATCGACGTCTGCAAGAAATCATTGCCTCGCATTTTCCCGAGTAAACCGATGCGTGCAATGATTCTGGCTGCTGGGTTTGGCACTCGGTTACGACCGTTAACCAACACTGTCCCGAAGGCTTTGGTGCCAGTCGCTGGCCGCCCGTTGATTGAGTACAACCTGTTACTGCTCAAAGCCTACGGCATCGAGGATGTCGTCATCAACTTGCATCACCTTGGCGGCAAAATTCGCGAAGCGTTTGGCGATGGCAATGCCTATGGATTGCGAATTATCTACTCACCAGAAGATCCGATTCTTGAATCGGGTGGCGGCATCAAGAATGCGCAGCGTTATCTTGACGGTGACACGTTTATCGTCGTGAACTGCGACACGATTATCGATATTGACCTTAATGCGCTTGTTGCTTCACACCGCCAGACTAAAGCAGTCGGAACGTTAGTTCTCCGCTCTGACCCTGAAGCTGCGAATTACGGACTGTTGAAGTGCGATGCTCACGGTCGGCTCTATCGTATCCGTGGTGAACCGGCAGACCCCCCAGTGACAGAGCCGTTGTCTCAATACATGTTCACTGGCTGTCAGATTCTGGAACCACGCGTTTTTGATTTCATGCCTGAGGTCAAGCCATTTAGCACGACACGCGAGACATACGTCACTATGCTTCGTGCTGGCGAGCCATTGTATGGATTTGTCCACAGTAGCACATGGATGACCGTCGATGACGCGGAGGCAATGGCGCGAGCAACACACGCGATTGTGTCTGGTCAGGTGCGGTTGTCGTATTTACGACCTTAACCTTGTTCCTCAATAATCCGTACAAAATTCTCCAAACACCGACGCGCCATCGGCGCTTCTTGTATAGTAGACAGGAGCCACTCGCGCACCGGCTGCCCTTCGGGTCGCCGGTGAAATACCTCAGGGGGCAACACCGGCGTCAGCGAATGGATGAGATCTTCAACGATTTGTGGGGTGAACTCTGAGTGAAACTGAGTTCCCCATATACGGTCACCGATGACAAACGCCTGACACTCCCAGTGATCATTCTGCGCTAACGTCACAGCTCCGGGCGGTAGTTCAGTCACCACATCTCCATGACTCATCTGGGCAATGAATTGCTCTGGCACAGAGGCAAACAGAGGATTGCGAGTTGCCTCCTCTGTTTGCTGTAATGTGACGGTTCCTAATTCCCATCCGCGTGGACACTTCTCGACTTTGCCACCAAAAGTCTGCGCTAAGAGTTGATGGCCAAAGCATACGCCATACAATGGGATCGCACGATCGGCTGTACGTTTGAGAAATTCTTCACTCTTGGTGATCCAGGTTTCGTCGTCATACGTCGAGGCCGGCGAACCAGTGATGATTACGCCTGCCCAATTTGCGTCGGGAACCTCTTCTTTGCGCACATCGACAACTACACAGCGCTCCTGACCGATGACGCGTAGGAACGCATTTTCGTATGGTCCGAGGTTGGCAATGACTCGTCGCGGTAGTTCGCCTGTTTTTAGAATGAGGATTGGCTTCATAGTTCTCAACGATCGCGATGATCGCGTTGTTGTCCGGGCTCCTTAGGATGAGCATACGGGTGCGGACGGCTGGTATCAATATTGAACGGCACCGCAGCCATGCGTTGCAGACTTTCTTTGTAGGCTGCGGCTAAGCGGTCTTCGCCCGCGTAATCAAACGGGTCCTGCAGCCGCACTTCAACTTCATCACCAGGTGTGGGTCTGTGCTTCAACAACCACTGGACGGTTCTTTTCAATCCTTCCTCTGGTGACACGATGTCACGATAACCAATTTCCGTCTTAATCTTGAACAAATCCATCTGGCGATGATGTGAGGTTTCCTGGAACGCATACGGCCGCGAGGGAATCGCAACTGCATTAGGGACATCAAGGATTTCCCATTCGTGGTTCATTTCCTTGGCGACGACTTCAATAATCTGTCGTAAAGTCAGTGTCTTTTCATCACCACAATTGTAGATTTGCCCGGCCGATTCTTTTGGACGATCAACTGACAGCAGAACCGCGTGCCCCATGTTTTCGGCATAACCATGCGTCGCGAGCGTCAATCCACCATCGGGAACGATGATGAACGGGCGTTTATCGAGAACGCGGCGAATGATGCACCATTCGCGTGGCACAAGTTGATAGGCGCCGTAGATATAGGGATAGCGGAAGTAGGCCGCCGTGGGGTGTGCGTCCAGCACAGCTTGTTCGGTAATGGCAATCAGATAAGAAAAACGCAGCTCTTGCTCGGTAGCCACCACCGGGAAACTTTCCGGGGTTGGCGCTGGCAGGCCGGCAGGAAAGACCGCCCGCGGATGCATGTAGCCACGATAGGCAGCAACACCACCAATACCAATAAACCGCCCCACTTTCCCGACTAACGCCTCAGCAACAAAACGGATACGCCCGTACGTTACGACCGCAAGATCAAAGGTGCGACCTTTCAGCGCATCATCAATCGTCTCACGAAAATGCGGATCACCATGAATATGTTCCACTTCTGGTGGGATTTCGGGAATCTCATGGGTTCCACGATGAAAAATCGTGACCTTATATCCGCGCTTGAGTAATCCATTAACGATATACGGTCCTGTCGGCCCAGTCCCACCAACAACCAATGCGTTCATACTCCTCCTTTATGTCCGGAACATTGCGTTGATCCTTGCGGTTCCGTCCGTATGAATTCGTCCTTCATCTCGCGTTTCGTAGGTTCTCAACCATCACAGGGGCTCTCGCCCTACCACTCTCGCTCGGTCGGTAGCAGTGTCCGCCCTGCTGGGAGTTGCCTTTGCTCGCTATTCTTCACTGTAGACTCTTTCTTTTTGGGTGCCTTCGGATCCGCGCCATAGGCGATCAATAACTCAGCAAGTGACCTTCGTCTTTTGAGGAGGGCGGTTTGTAGTGGGGTAGCGCCACTGTTATCCCGCGCATCAACGGTCGCCCCACCCCGCAACAATTGTTCAGCAACGGCCACCTCTCCACTCCACAATGAAGAGAAGTGGAGCGGGGTACGCCCCGAGGAATCGACCGCGCTTACGCGTGCTCCCTGAGCGAGGAGGACCTCCACCAACTTTTCCCGCCCGGTGAGCGCCGCAAGATGTAGTGGCACACAATCCGCCAGAGACCCTACTTCAGTCAAACGAGAGGAATCACCGGCATAGAGATTGGTCGAGAGTGTTACCGCGTTCTCTTCTACTTGAATCCGTTCGTCTACATTGGCCGAGGCAGTAAGCAGCATTTTTGTGGCCTCGCCTCGTCCGGCCAGCACGGCGAGGTGCAGTGGGGTTAATAAATACTTCACGTCATCTGTAGGCGTAAGCGGTAGAATCATACGAACGCCAACCTCCGCTCCTTGCTCAAGCAGCAGTGCAACGACAGACGGGGTGCCGTTTGCTGCCGCGAGATGGAGGGGCGTCTGTCCGTTGTACAAATTTCTCGCATTCACCTCGGCCCCATGTGAGAGCAGAAGTTGCACCGCTTGAGCATTGCCACTTTGCGCCGCTCGGTGCAATGGAGTCTCTCCGCGATTTCGCTCCATGGATTCCTTCCCACCCGCAGCACTGAGAAACGTAAGGCGTTCAAGGTCTCCCTTCTCACGTGCGATCGGCAAGGATCCCCACCGTTGGCTGTTTCTGGTATGAACGTTCGCTCCATACGCAAGGAGAGCTTGCGTAAGCTCAGCACGTTGGGCTTCTACTACATAGTGAAGGGAAGTATCCCCAGAGACGGTTTGCGCGTTCACATCGACATTATGATCAAGAAGGAAGTTCACTATTCGTTTGTGTCCGTACTTTACAGCCAAATGGAGTGCCGTTTCTCCGTGAGCGTTGGTCACGTTGACATTCGCCGTAGAAGTAATCAACCGCTGAACCTCTTTCAGGTTCCCTGCCTTTGCTGCCTCAGGTAACGGCTCCGCCAAGGCAGGCGTGACACATAGGGACAGGACGAGCAGGAGCAGACCCGTTTTCAGCATAGAGCCCCCGTCTCGACCTCGGTATCATCGGCAACACTACGTGTGAGCGTCACGCCGTCTCGTGTCTTCATCGGAACGTCTTTCTCGACGACAACGCGATACGTTGCTTCAGTACTCGATGACGTGGCCATACGTCGCCCTCCTTGTATAGGCGGCCTACCCTACCACAGAGCGCGTATAAGAAAAAAGAGCAAAAACAGGCGAAAAAGATAGGCAGGAAAAGAGCGGGCTTACTGTTCAGGCCGAGTCACTCCAGGGTCCGGAGTGAGCGAGTTATTGGTCGATCCAGAAGACTGGCCAGCCTGCGCATCGACGTCGGTGTTTCGCTGCTGCAATCGTTGTATAGCTTCCTGTTGAGCCTTCTGGAACTCTTTCATTGTCTGCAGTTGGCCGGGAAGCGTATGAGGAGACTCATCTTTGGGGAACCAGCCGGACACTGTCTCTTTCATTCCTCGTGCGGCTCGTGTGAAGAAAGGTTCTTCCCTGACCCACGGTGACGGCTTCTGCCAACCAAATTCTCGTCGCAGTTCATCAAGAACGCTTTCGTTTTCAGGTGGGTCATAATAGCGGTGGTAAGGAATCCGCTCGGTCTGCGTGACGCACCCAGTGAAGAAAACAGCAAATAAGAGAGAAGTCCACCAGTTCGGCTTCATACGGCTCTCGATGCTCAATGCTTCGCTTCTTTCGGTTTCCCCCAAATCTCTTCGAGCTTAGCATCTCGACCGCAGCGATAGCGATAGTATTTGTAACGAGTCGGGTTATTGACGTAGTAATTCTGATGATAATCCTCAGCCACATAGAATTCACCAGCTGGGACGATCTCAGTCACAATTGGTTGACTAAAGCGGCCAGATTTTTCTAATGTTACCTTTGAGGCTTCAGCAAGGCGTTTCTGTTCGTCGCCATGATAAAAGACCGCCGTACGATATTGCTTTCCATGGTCACAAAACTGAGCGTTCGCTGTGAACGGATCAATATTACGCCAGAAGACTTCAAGCAGTTTCCCGTAGCTGACCTTGGCAGGATCGTACGCCACTTGTACGGCTTCGGCATGGCCAGTCAGCCCTTCAGCAACATCCTGATACGTCGGATTCTTCTCTTTCCCGCCGATATACCCAGAAGTCGTCGAGATGACACCGTCTAATTCATCATATGGCGGCTCCATACACCAGAAGCACCCGCCAGCGAAAGTAGCGATTGCCTGAGACTTATCACTACTTGTTGTGTTCTTCTCTTCCTTCTGTGCGTAAGCGACAACAAGAAATCCCAACAGAGCTATGGGTAACACAATCTTTAGCCATGTTTTCATAGTCATGTCCTCAGTGCTGGAAGGGGCTCACCAGTGGGAACAAAGTTGAGTGCGACACCATTATTGCAGTAACGTTTTCCCGTTGGCGGCGGTCCGTCATCAAACACATGGCCTTGGTGCCCGCCACAACGGAGGCAGTGATATTCTGTCCGTGGGTAGACCAGCTTGTAGTCAGTTTTCATACCTAACCGTCCAGGAATGGGTTGGAAAAAACTCGGCCAGCCAGTCCCACTTTCATATTTTGCTTTCGACTCGAACAACGGCAGATAGCAGGCGGCGCAGATAAATGTCCCCTCTCGCTTCTCATCGTTCAATGGGCTCGCCCCTGCCCGCTCGGTCTCCTCTTCAAAAAGTACGGCGTAGGCCTTGGAAGGGAGGAGCTTCTTCCATTCGGGAAGGGGTTTATCAAGTTTCGTTATGGGCGTCCCGACCTGCTCAGAGGTCGCATTAGCAGTATCACTCCGCGTACAGGATGAAACACCTAACCACCCTAGCGCAAGTGCGGTCACGTGTTGGAGAAAATGTCTTCGTCGCATGTGTCCTTTTGTACCTCCTCACTATAGGGTTTAATGCCATTGTTGTGAAAAAAGTTTCATCACATTTCTTTAGAGGCTAACAGGAATGAGAATCAGTATCGATAGCAAACGGTGGAAACAACTCTTCCTTGGCATCATGGTACTCAGTGTTGTTTGTGTTCATGGTGGTCAGATCTCTCTCGGCACCGGCCTCGTCCAGGCAGCTGAACCGTCAAGCTCCGCAAAAGAGCTGGTCGTGTTTGCTGCCGCTTCGCTGACAGAACCTTTTCGTGAAATCGCGAAACAGCTCGAACTTGCCTATCCGGGCTTGAAAGTGGTGTACAATTTTGGCGGGTCATCAGCACTACGCACGCAATTGGAGCAAGGGGCTCATGCTGACGTGTTCGCTGCTGCTGACGCGATCCAAATCGAGCAGGCGAAAAAAAACGGAATTGTTCAAGGGGACACCCCTGTCTTTGCACAAAACCGACTCGTGGTCATTGTTCCACTCGCAAACCCTGCGAAGATTAAAACCTTCTGTGGCCTCGGGAAACCTGGCATCAAACTCGATCTTGCGCATGCGAATGTTCCGATAGGAAACTACAGTCGCCAAGCAATTGCCAAAGCCAGTACGGCCTGTGGAGCCGATTTTGAGGAACGAACGTTAAATAATGTTGTTTCCGAAGAAGAGAATGTCAAACAAGTCGTGACGAAAATTCAGCTTGGTGAGGCTGATGCCGGTATCGTCTATGCTTCTGATGTCACCATACGGGTGAACAAAGATGTGCACACCATCACCCTCGATGATGCCTACAATCAGATTGCTAGCTATCCGATCGCCGTGACGGCAGTTGCCAAGAGCCGCAACATGGCAGAAGTCTTCGTCACCTTCGTCCTTTCCCCCGAAGGCCAAGTCATTCTAGGAGGACACGGGTTCATGCCAGTGAAAAATAGAAAATTGTCGCAATAGGAGTAGTCTCGATGGTGCCCTTCGACTTCACTGCGTTTCGCTCAGGATAAACTCCACAGAATCAAGGAACAGGGAGGATTTTTCCAACCTGCTCACTCCCGCGGCGCCACCATACGAAACACCTTGCGCATCACATCTGACGCATTCAGGTATGGGGCAGCCTGACTCATGTCGCAGATCTCAGTGTAGCGGTCACGAATCTGTTCAGGGGTAGGGATAGTGGCAGTGTCAAACAACGCACCGCGCGCTTCGCGAATTTCTACCTTAGCGTAATAGCCAGCGCCCGCTTCGATAATGTGACCGGTCTCTTCATTCTCCGGCGCGCACAGCCACGCAACTGCTGCAGTGACAAACTCGGGCTTCAGCAACGCCGCAGTCTTTGGGTTGGTAACGTTCTCTGTCATGCGTGTCTGCGCCATCGGCGCAATCGCATGTATGGTAATGTTGTGCTTTCGTCCTTCTTCTTTGAGTGCATTCATAAAGCCGACAACCGCCAGCTTGGCCGCACCATAATTTGTGTGACCATGATTGCCATACAAGCCAGCGGCGGAACTGGTCATGACAATGCGACCAAATTTCTTGGCGTGCATCGTCGGCCATGCGGCGTGGGAACAGTAGACTGCACCCATCAAATGTACATCAACCAAAGCACGAAAGTCGGCCAGGTCCATTTTGTCGAGGGTTTTATCGCGCACGTTTCCGGCATTGTTGATAAGGATGTCGACGGTACCAAAGGCATCAAGCGCAGTTTTAATAATATTGCGTCCACCTTCTTCGGTGGCAACAGAATCATAGTTGGCTACTGCCTGTCCCTCGGCAGCTTTGATCTCTGCGACGACGGCATCGGCGGCGGCATGCGAACCACCGGTTCCAGCGACCGTCCCCCCAAGATCATTGACCACAACCTTTGCACCGCGTGAGGCAAAGAACTTAGCGTGGCTACGCCCGAGACCATTGCCTGCGCCAGTGACAACCACAACACGACCATCGAAGCGAATTTCGTTCATAGGGAGATTCCTTTTGTTCAATGAGAGTTGGCAGGATTCTATGGGGTTGTCGGGAGCTGTCAAGCTTTCTTGTCTAAGCGCTCAGCAGTCAGCTATCAGCTGTCAGCCAAAAGAAAAGGAGCGACAAATTTCTTAAAGAGCTGAAAGCTGAGCACTGATAGCTGATAGCTTACTTTTCCACACCATTCCTGGTAACACAGCGATGACACAACACTGCGGAGGAAAACTTATGCCCATCAACATTCTCGGCATGATTGGCGTCGCACCGCCGACGACTGGTGGCGCGACAGTACACGTCATTGGTGGTGGCATCGATCGTGATTACGTTCGTCGCTTTTCGCAAGTACATGAAGATTCGGGCTTCGATGCGGTGTTGGTCGGCTATACCTCTTCTTCTGCCGAAGGATTTCAGATTGCGCAGTATGCCGCAGCACATACAAATCACTTAAAATTTCTCGTTGCCCATCGGCCAGGATTTGTCATGCCGACGTTAGCAGCGCGCACGGCTGCAACGTTCGATTCCCTCACCGATGGTCGCTTATGGCTGCATATCATCACTGGCGGTGCAGACAACGAGCAACAACGTGACGGCGATTGGCTTGGTCACGATGACCGTTATGCACGTACAGACGAGTATTTGGAAATTGTCCGTCGTATGTGGACCGCAGAGAAGCCGTTCGACTTCGAGGGTCGGTTCTATCGTGTCAAGAAAGCGTTCTCCGAGGTTCGCTCTCCACAAAAGCCGCATATTCCTATCTACTTTGGTGGCGCATCAGATGCTGCAGTCACTGTTGGCGCCAAGCATAGTGATGTCTACGCGTTGTTTGGCGAACCCCGAGCAGAGATCGGTGCAATGATCGAGCGTATTCGCGCTGAAGCGGAACCGTATGATCGCCAACCACGATTTAACGTGTCGTTTCGTCCGATTATTGCTCGCACAGAAGGTGAAGCCTGGGACAAAGCGCGCAATATCCTGGCACAGATAGAGAAGAATCCGCAGAAACTGCCGGTTGCTATGGAAGCAGAGTTTAGTCGCCGCCTCACTCGCCTCGCAGATGAGGGAGAAGTCTATGATGAACGGTTGTGGACTGGCTTGGTGAAAATCTCTGGTGCGAATGGGAATACGACTGCCCTGGTCGGCACTCCAGAGCAAGTCGCTGAGGCTATTGTACGTTACTACGATCTCGGAGTACGTGGCGTATTAATTCGTGGGTTTGATCCGTTTGCTGACGCTAAAGAGTTTGGCAAAGAACTGATCCCGTGTATTCGTGCGCTCGTCGCCGAACGAGATCGCTCTGTCACTCTCATACATCAAGGAGAGAATTATGCTCGGGCCAAATGATCTCAGTCTGTGTTGTGGAACGATACGTCACGCGGATTTTCGTCAACTGGTTGAAGCCGCAAGCGCCAACGGCTATCGCGCCATTTCCCTCTGGCCGCATATTTACCTGAACGCGCGTGGTCAAGGGTTGAGCGATACCGACCTGCGCAACATTCTCAAAGACAATGACATCGCCATCACCGAACTCGACCCGTTGTGCAATTGGATTCCTGGATGTACAGCTCCGCCCGAACGCGGAACCATGTCGGCGGAATTCTACGAAGGGGTCAAAGCATTTTTCAGCTACGGTGAGGATTTATTCTTTCGTATTGCCGATACGCTCGGTGGCCGTCATCTCAATCTCGTGCAACTGTTTCCGCCAGCTATCGACCCGAAAGTTGTTGGCGAAGCGTTCGGTGGCGTGTGCGACCGCGCAGCAAAGCACGGACTGTTAGTGTCATTAGAGTTCTTGCCGTGGTCTCCGATCGCCAACATTACCCAAGGCTTAGAGATCGTTACAATCGCCAGTCGTCCTAACGGCGGCCTGATGTTCGACACCTGGCATCATTTTCGCTCCGGTGGTACCAGCGCACAAATCCGGCAACTCCCTAAAGGGTCAATTGCCGCGATTCAATTTAACGACGCGCCACGTCAGCCTGTCGTCGCTGACATCCTTACAGAAACACTCAGTGCTCGGCTTTTGCCCGGAGAGGGCGATATGGATCTGGTTGGAAACATTCAAGCGTGGGATTCTATCGGCACCACTGCACCAGTCGGTGTCGAAGTTTTTTCTTCGGAACTCGATAAATTGCCACCTAAGGAAGCAGCTCGTCTCGCTGCCGAAGCTACGCGGCGCGTGTTGGCGCGAGCCAGGGTGTAGAAGCTATTGAAAAACCCTTCGACAAGCTCAGGGTAAACGGAAATGGAACTGAAAAAGGGATGAGAGAAACCCGTTCGTGCTGAGCCTGTCGAAGCACGGTTTTGATTCTTGCACCGATCTCTGAGGAATTTATCAACAACAGAGAAGCCGGGAACGGTCTGCGACTCCTTCGACTGGGCTCAGGACAAGCTTATCCCGGCCTATCTTTGCGTAATCTCCTTTTAGAAGAAAAAAAGAGCAGCCTGACCGACGGATTTTTCGTCCTCATCCGTGTAACAAAGCAACGGATCAGGCCTGACCGATTCTTCTGAGAAGGAGCTGTTCACATGAAGTATTCAACAACTTTGCTGGCGGTAGCGTTACTCACGATCAGTGGCACATTCTCATTCGCTACAGCAGAATGCCAACGTCCAACGCAAGAAGAGCGAGAAGCGACCAGGAACGCCCTGTTCACCGAAGCTGATGCCGACAAGAACGGGTTGTTGACTCTAGAGGAGTATGACGTCCTGAAAGATCTCGTGGAAGAGGCGCGAGCAGAGCGCATGTTTACCTGCATCGATAGCAACGGCGATGGGGCAGTCAGTGCTGAAGAGTTAGCCGCGCAGCAGTCTCAGCGAGATGGTCACGGCAGGCGTGGTGGCCAGGGTCGCCAGCGACCATTCTAAGGGACACCGAGCAATGGCAGCTGAGAGAGGCCAAGTCAAACTGTTCTCGTCCAGCCTCTCTCAGCTTCGCGGCAAGAAATAAGAAAGGGCATATCGTTCAGCGTGAAACCCGCAAAGGACCTGAGTCGTAGAGAGGATGCGGTCGGAGATGAGTACGAGTCGGACGACGTACTCATGGTTCGAGTTGGGCGGGGAGATCAAACTGCCTGTCGTGACTTGGTGGAACGCTACCTTGGACGTATTGTGGCGTTTGCTGGTCGTGTCCTTGACGACCGCCCTGGTGCAGAAGACGTTGCCCAGGACGTCTTCTTACGCGTCTGGCAGCATGCAAGCCGCTGGCGTCCACAGGGAACCGCGCGGTTGACGACCTGGCTTCATCGTATCGCGCTGAATTTATGTCTCGATCGTCTTGCGCACCGCCGCGATACTCCTTTCGATGACATTGCCGAGCCGCCCGACCCACGCCCATCAACCGAGAGGTTGTTGCATGAACAAGAACTCGGCCTCCACGTCACCCGTGCCTTACAAAACTTACCTGACGCACAACGCATCGCCATCTCGTTGTGTTATTACCAAGGACTACGCAATAAAGAGGCAGCTGAAATGATGGAGATTAGTGCTGAAGCACTGGAGTCACTGTTAGTGCGTGGGCGACGTACGCTACGCGAGCGCTTAGCCCACCTGGCCCCTTCCCTGCGAGGAGATGACTAATGGAACGCAACCGATCCGACACCGACGATGAAAGCCCTCAGCCAATGACGCTCCAGAGATTCCAAGAACTGCTTGATGCCTACGGAGCAGAGCCAACACACTGGCCTGAAGAAGAACGGGCAGTAGCCGAAGCGTTATTGGCACGTTCAGCCGAAGCTCGGACCTTTCAGGAGCACGCCGCGCATCTGGATCACTTGCTGAATCTTGCTCCGAGTGTCCAGCCTTCTCCTGAGCTAAGGCAAAAAGTCTTGGCGCAAGTTCCTCCGCTACAGGCCACAGAAATTGCACCGAAGCAACGTCCAGTCTTCAGCCTCCTGCGTCCAGGGCAGCGGCAAAGACGGCTAGGAGCAGTCCGCTCTGCACCCTCTAATTTCACTCACCATAGGCGAGTATGGTCTTCGCTTGTTGCCGCACTACTCGTGATAGTGGGCGTATGGTCGACGCGAGCGTTACGAGCACCACAACAAATGCCGACCCTCGACCCGGCAACATTGGGAATCTACGAAACCCCAACAGATGTTCTTCTTGAATCGCCAGGATTTGATTTGTTTTCAGCTATGCCATCGATCGGGTGTGAAGACTCAGACCTTGCATGTCCACAGCTCGATGCTCCTCAAGATACTCAATCGCAGTCGTATTTGCAGGGAAGGAAACTGGTATGACCCGACTTTTTCGTGTGACGCTTCTGATCGTGCTGGGCAGTGTGGGTGGATGGCTACTCCCAAGCTGGGCGGCTCCACCAATGCCAATGGGACGCCCACCGTTTCTCGATCAACTCTTTCCTCCGGAATTGGTCATGCGCAACCAAACGGAGATTGGCTTAACTGCGACACAGCAAGCAGCGATTACACAAGCCATGACCGAAGCGCACACCAAACTCATTGATCTACAGTGGAAACTCGAAGCAGCGACACAAGCGTTAACAAAGATCCTGGAGCAAGCGACAGTCGACGAGACGGCAGCGCTGGCGCAATGGGAGCAAGTCACCAGTATTGAGCAACAGGTGAAGAAAGCTCACTTTACGCTCTTGGTCCGTATCAAGAACCAACTCACACCCGCTCAGCAAGAAAAATTGCGGACATTACGACCAGCGCGCCCAGGTCCAGGAGGGCCACCGTGGATGCGTGGCAGACGACCGGAAGGAATGGGCGGCACGCCGGAGTAACGTCTTTGCAAACGCCTACAATCAAGAGTTGAGCACAACTCTCGAAAGCAATTCACTTATAGTGATGGCTTCGATATCATTCCCAAGAGGATACCGCTCACGAATCGGAGTGACATAATACCGTTCTGAGGCTTTGACCTCTTCGCATCCGAGGCGAAAGCCTTTACTCACCTGTGGCATCAGCGTTCGTTTGATCTCAATTGCCAGCACCTGACGGCGTGGCCCTTCGAGCACCAGATCAATCTCTGCCTGAGCGCTGGTACGATAATAGGATGCCATCCATGAATCAGGCAGGTGAACTAACAGCGACTCCAGGATGAACCCTTCCCAGGACTCGCCACACAAAGGGTGACCGAGCAATGTCTCCATATCTGGGATGTTGGTAAGCCGATGCAATAAGCCAGAGTCGCGAACGTAGACCTTTGGCGTTTTCACCAATCGCTTCGTGCTATTCCCAGACCACGGAGGAAGTTGACGCACCATGTACAAATCGGTCAACACATCCAAGTAATGTCGAATCGTATGACCAGACACGCCTAAACTCCCAGCCAAGCGGGCCGCATTGAGTTGTCCCCCCTGCCCATGCGCAAGCATCGTCCACAACCGTCGCATTTGCTCGGCTGGCAGTCGAGGACCAAGCTGAGGAATATCCCGTTCGAGATATGTCGTGATGAAATTGCTCCGCCAATCCCAACTGGTTTGTTCGCTCTCTGCCAAATAACTTCCCGGAAATCCTCCACGCAGCCACAATTGCTCAAGATCGGCACTCCTATCATCCAGAAAAACCTCTGCGGCAGAAAACGGCGCAAGAGAAAGATAGGCAATGCGACCGGCTAAGCTTTCAGATGATTGTTGCAGCAGATCCCGAGAAGCTGAGCCCAGCACGAGGAAATGCCCAGCACGCTTGCCGGCACGAATGCACTCATCAACCAAGCTGCGTAAGAGAGAGAATAACTCAGGACGGCGTTGCACTTCATCAAGAATCACCAGTTTCTCATGGTGTTGGCGAAGATAGAGCTCAGCTTCATCCAGCTTGCTGCGATCAGAGTCACGTTCGAGATCCAAATACAGCGCTTCCTGCGTCAGGTCTTTTGCTAGTGCTAACGCGAGCGTGGTCTTCCCTGCCTGGCGTGGCCCAAGCAAAGCCACAACAGGAAAAGACCGTATCCCAGCCAGCATCCGATCGGTTATAAAGCGGCGAATCATCCTTGTAATATGGAATTCTTACTTCCGAATTGCAAGGAGGAAGACGGCAACGGTAAGTTAACGGAAGAAAGACCGGTAGTGATTGTCTCATCGAAATGGAATACTGTTCGTCACCGCATGAACAGTACACGTCTCTTGCTCCTCGTACCGGTCCTTGGCGTCGGTCTTTTTCTTTCGCTGCCGCTGGTTGCCATCTTTCTCAGGGTCTTACCAGCTGATGGCGCATGGGCGGCACTGCACCAACCGGTAGTGGCAGAAGCGTTATGGCTCAGTCTGCTGACCTCGTTGTGTAGCCTCGGACTCGCCTTGGCATTGGGCACCCCGCTTGCGTATCTTCTTGCTCGATATCGTTTCCCTGGTGCTGCACTCGTTGATACGTTAATCGACTTACCGATGGTCTTGCCGCCGACCGTTGCTGGAGTCGCTCTGCTCATGACCTTTGGCCGTCGCGGTATTCTTGGCTCGTATCTTGATCTCTTCGGCATCCACATTGCCTTTACCACTCTCGCGGTTATTCTCGCGCAGAGTTTTGTCAGTATTCCCTTCTATATTCGCGCAGCTCGCGCCGGATTTCAGAGTGTTGATCAAGAACTGGAACGCGTAGCGTATACGCTTGGCCACTCACATCTGAGCACGTTCGTGCGGGTGACGATCCCCCTCGCTTTTCCAGCGTTGCTGAGTGGCGCGGTCATGACCTGGGCACGCGCGTTAGGCGAATTTGGCGCGACCATCATGTTCGCTGGCAATCTCATTGGCCGTACGCAAACTATGCCGCTAGCGATCTACACAGCAATGGAGTCGGACCTTACTGTCGCGCTGGTGCTATCAAGCATTCTGGCGATTGTTTCATTCAGCGTACTCTTTAGCGTGCGCTACATTCTCCACCGCAGTCCGTTTGGTGTGTATGCTTGAGGTTGAAATCCACAAGCGACTCGCTGGTTTCGATCTCGACGTCGCATTCACCACCAATCACGAACTGGTTGTGCTCTTTGGCCCGTCAGGCGCAGGGAAAAGCCTCACACTGCAGGCCATTGCGGGAACCTTCACCCCCGACAGTGGTCGGATATCGATTGACGAGCAGTTAGTCTACGACAGCACCCAACGTCTCAACCTGTTACCACAGCAGCGCCGGATTGGGTACGTACCACAACACTACGCGCTCTTTCCACATTTAACCGCTGCCGGAAACATCGGCTTTGGGTTGTTACATCGCCCACGACCTGAACGTGAAGCAAAGGTGCAAGAGTTACTCGCGCTCTTTGGCTTGCAAGGGTTAGAGCATCGTCGCCCACGTGAGTTATCTGGCGGGCAACAGCAACGCGTTGCCCTGGCCCGAGCGCTGGCTGTTGACCCACGACTGCTGCTACTTGATGAGCCGCTTGCAGCACTCGACGTGACATTACGCGAGTCGTTACGAGAAGAACTCATACAACTGCAAGCACGGACGAAGATTACGATACTTGTCGTCACCCATGATCTAGCAGATGCCTTCGCCCTAGGACAGCGAGTGATTATTTATGATGCAGGGAAGGTGATCCAACAAGGGACGCGAGAGCAAGTCTTCTTTCATCCAGCCACGCGACGCGTCGCGGAGTTTGTTGGTACAGGCAACATTCTTCCGGCAGTAGTTGAACGCTCCGAGAAGGATGTGCTGTGGGTCCGCTGGCAAAATCAGCTTCTTACAGTGGCATCACATCCACTAAGCCCAGGAACATCGGTCTATATCTGTGTCCGTCCAACCCAGATCTTACTTGTCCGCCCAGATCGCCTCTCGCAACGAGAACGAGAAAACGTGCTGCATGGACGAGTCGTCAATGAACGCCTTGAACGCGAGACCTACATCCTGCACTGGCGGTTAGCAGACAGCGATACGCCATACGACTTAGAAATCGTCCTGCCTAGGTATGTGTATCATCGATTGTCGCTTGATACTGAAAAGGAAGTGATGGTTGAGTTGCGGCGGCAGGCGCTGCATGTCATTCTTACAAGCCAAGGAAAGGAAACTGTATGAACGACCGCATCGTCATCGACCCTGCCATTCAGCATGGGGAAGCCGGTCATTCGCGGTACTCGCGTACCGGTCGTACGAATTATTGGCGGCTTGGCTGGAGGCATGAGCATCAAGGAGGTCTCGCGCGAGTACGAAGTCAGCGAAGCGGACATACGTGCTGCGTTGGCTTATGCAAGCGAAGTGATCGACCAAGAAGAACATCACCCTCTGCCTCCCGCATAACATAGTAATTACGTGTGCACTTCTTAACGGCATGTAGCTGAATCCCCCCATACTGTTGCTCCTTGTCGTTTAAACGAAAATCGTAGAACGTAGGCCGAAATAAGCGCAACGTTTCCGGCGAGCACAGCCAGGCACGGCTTGCAGCCTTATCCTGGCCTACACCGGCCACGCGCTCGCGTCTTGTCGTTCCAATGAAAACCGTAGTATAGAAGCGTGTCCTCGCACACTTTCACGGAGAACAAAGGAGGGAAATGCAATGGCCACAGTGCCAACGTTCGCACAATTGCCAGTGGTCGGTCAGACCACTGAACGTCACGCCTGGGATGTGTTTGGACGCGATGACCAACTCGGCACCATCAATCTCATTACCCCCGAACATGTGAAACGAGCCTCATCGCTCGTGCGCACGGGAAAAGTCATTAATCTTGATCTACCACTCAATTTCCCTTTCCCGCTCTATGGCGGGTTCCGCGCTGCTGGGTATAAACATCACATCGAGATTGGTCGTGGTGCGCGTGATGATTATGTCGATAACCTCGCCATGCAAGGTTCCAGTCAGTGGGACAGTCTGCGTCATATTCGCTATCGCGAGTTTGGCTACTACGGCGGTCGGCAAGACGAGGACCTCGACAATAAAGGACAACTTGGCATCGAAAACTGGGCGCGGCGCGGCATCATTGGCCGTGGCGTGTTGCTTGATGCGTCAGGCTATATGCAACGGCAAGGAACACCGCTCGTTGCGAGCAAGAAGTTCGCGATGGATGGTCCGTTTTTGGAGAAAGTCGCTGCTGCGCAGAAAGTGAAACTCGAATCTGGGGACCTCATTCTGCTCCGCACCGGCTGGCTGACCTGGTACAAGACGCTCGATGAAGCTGGACGAGAAAGCCTCCGTGGCACCTTGCATCCAGGTGATGATGGCATGGCATGCCCTGGACTCGATCCAAGCCAGGCCACTGCTGCATGGGTTTGGGATCATCAAATTGCGGCGATGGCCTCAGACAACGTCGCACTGGAAGTATTGCCGGTTGATCCAGCAATTGGCTTTCAACATCGCAGACTGATTGCATTGCAAGGGATGCCGATCGGTGAGGTGTGGGATCTCGATGAACTCGCGCAGGAATGCGCAAAAGACGGAGTGTATGAGTTCATGCTGGTTTCATCGCCGTTGAATCTGCCTGGGGGCGTGGGGTCACCACCCAATGCGTACGCTATTAAATGAAAAATTGAAAATGAAGAATTGAAGGCCAAGATATGAAAGCAGAAAGCGAAGAACACCATCAGGATTCTAAGACTCTTCTGACGTCGGACGCCGGACGCCGGACACCGGACTTTTCTCCGGCGTCCCGCTCCCCAAAGTTCCGTTTCGTCGTCATGGGTGCGTTATGGATGACGGCGTTCTTTCTCTTTCTCGATCGCGTCAACATCTCGCTCGCTGCGCCGTACATTATGGACGATCTGGGATTGAGCGGAATCGAGACCGGTTTGATTCTCAGCTCCTATTATTGGGGCTATATCCTCGGGCAGTTATGTGGCGGTGTTGCTTCTGATCGGCTTAGTATTCGTAAGTGGTCAACATTGATGTTCGCTGGCTGGTGCGTGCTGACCGCACTCACTGGTCTATGTCGTACGGTCACACAGTTTGCCATCGTGCGTGGACTATTCGGTGTGTCAGAGGGCTGGGTCGCCAACCCCATCAACAAACTGGAAAACAACTGGTTACTTCCTAACGAACGAGGCTGGGTCTACGGTGTGACCGTCGGGTTTGGCTACGTGGGCCTCATTGTCGGATTGCCGTTAGTGGGCTGGCTGATTGGCCAGTGGGGCTGGCGTGCCATGTTCTATGGCACGGGTGCGCTGACTGTTCTGGGCGTGATTATTTTCTGGTTGCTCATTTACGACCGTCCAGAGCAACATCCATGGATCTCACAAGCAGAGAAAGACCTCCTCGCTGAAGCCCTCACGAAAGATCGTGTTACCTTTGATCCGCAGAAAGGCACGACTCGTACATTGTCGTTTGCTGAAGGAGTGCGCACCTTGGCCAGTAGTTGGGTGTTCTGGGCCATTTGCGTCGCCAACTTCTTCACTCTTTGTGTTGGTTTTACCAGCCTGAGCTGGCTTCCTGGCTACCTGGTCAAGGAACGTGGCTATACGATCATGACGAGCGGTCTCGTGTTGGCGATTCCATATCTTGCCGCGTTTATTGGCTCGTTCTCAGGGGGGTATATCGGCGACCGAACGGGAAATCGCAGTGCAGTTGGTTTGGTCATGAATCTTCTCACCGGCCCGCTCATGATTGCCCTGATGCTCACGCAAGACATGACGATGACCATCGCTTTGATGAGCGTCGTGTTATTTGTCAATGCCGCAGCATTCAATTCTCTTATTGTGCTGATGTTCGATCTTTTTCCTGCAGAAGTCTTGGGCGTTGCGGCAGGCTTGTGTATTGGCTTGTTCGGTGGATTAGGCGGAGTGACTGGTCCGCTCGTGTTGGGCTATGCCTACGACCAGACGCAGTCATTCTTCTGGGGATTCTCAGCGATTGGTATTGGTGCAACGGTCGCTTCGCTGGTTTTGATTCCGGTGTGGATGTACGAACAACGAGTCAAGCGGGAGAAGTCGAACAAGGCTTCAGGTCACAGGCTGTAGGCTATAGGGAAAAAAAGGGGATCGGTGGGCAACGCTGCGCTTTTGCCCACCCTACTTCTACGTTTCTTCCCTAAAGCCTAGTAGATAGTCCAGAAAGTTTTGATGGATAACTCAAGGGACGTTATTCCCGCGAAAGCGGGAATCCAGGAGGCTTAACCACGGGCCACTGCTGAATTTCCCTGGATGCCCGCCTGCGCGGGCATGACGAAACCCTATCCCTCAAAATTAAATGGACTGACTAGTACTACTCCGTTAAGTAATAAGATATAGTAGAAAGAGCGAAGAGACAAGGATGGATGAGCAGCGTGAAACTGGCAGAGTTACGAGCGGTCGAGAAGCAGCTGGGCGCGTTTGTGGAGGAGTTTG
>VGTJ01000100.1 GCA_016874775.1 Deltaproteobacteria bacterium | reverse complement strand
GTATCGCCGGGAACACGTCGGCTTCGTCTTTCAGTTTTACAATCTGATTCCCAGCCTCACCGTGCGTGAAAATGTGGCGTTGGTAACCGACCTGGTTGACCAGCCGATGTTGCCCGAGGAGGCGTTGCGGCTGGTCGGTCTGAGCCATCGTCTTGATCATTTTCCCTCGCAACTTTCCGGCGGTGAGCAACAACGCGTCGCTATCGCCCGTGCCATTGCCAAACGGCCCGATGAATTGCTGTGTGATGAGCCAACCGGAGCGCTCGATTACCAGACCGGGGTCGTGGTGCTTGAGGCAATTGCCCGGATTAATCAAGAACTGCAAACCACCGCCATTGTCATCACACATAATGCCGCGATCGCTGGTATGGCGGATCGTGTCCTACGTTTGGCTGACGGCTTGATCGTCGAGGTGGAAAAGAATGCACAGAAACTGACACCACAGGAGTTACGGTGGTGAAAGTACTCGATCGTAAGCTGTTGCGTGACCTGAGTCATCTCAAAGGGCAAGTGATCACTATTGCCATTGTCATCGCCTGCGGCGTTGCCGTCTTCGTTGCCGCGTTGACCACCTACGACTCCCTGCAATGGTCGCAGCAAAGCTATTATGCGAGTGCTCGCTTTGCACATGTCTACGCCCGTATGAAACGAGCGCCGACCGCTCTGATACAACAAATACGTGCCATTCCTGGGGTCGCTGAGGTCGAAACGCGCCTGGTCTACGATGTGACCCTTGATGTCCCAAGACTTTCTGCACCAGCCGTAGGGCGTATGATTGGTGTCCCAGCGCAAGGCCAGCCGTTCTTGAATCGTCTTCATCTCCGCCGTGGGCGATTCATTGAGGCTGGGCATACGAAGGAAGTCCTGGTCAACGAGGCGTTTGCCACCGCGAATACCCTCGGCCCAGGTGAGACCATTGCGGCCATCATCAATGGTCGAAGAGAAACGCTGCAGATCGTGGGCCTTGTCCTGTCAGCCGAGTACATCTTTGCGATGCGTGGAGGTGAAGCGCTACCCGATGATCGACAATTCGGTGTGATGTGGGTGGACCATGAAATGTTGGCTTCGGCATTTAACATGGAAGGGGCTTTTAATGACGTGATTCTCACGTTGGCTCCGCGCGGCTCAGAACAGACTGTGATCGACGCACTGGATCGATTGCTTGACCGCTACGGTGGCCTTGGGGCGTATGGGCGTGCGCAGCAGATGTCGCATCGTTTCGTCAGTGACGAGATCTATCAACAAGAGGTGATGGCTACGACGATGCCGCCGATTTTTCTGCTTGTCGCGGCATTTCTTCTGCACGTGGTCCTCACGCGTATTGTTGCGACGCAACGCGAACAGATCGCTGCCCTCAAAGCCCTTGGGTATGAGAACCGCACTATTGGCTATCACTACTTCAAGTTCGTCTGCCTCATTGTCGTTCTCGGGGCGCTTGTGGGCATTACTGTGGGGGCGTGGTTAGGGCACCTGATGGCGGCGTACTATGTCCGATTTTTCCACTTTCCGGTGCTGGCGTTCCGCCTTCAGCTATGGGTTCCACTGCTGGCTGTTGGTGTAAGCTTGATGTCAGCGATATTGGCTGCGGCTTCGGCGGTTCGGACCGTAGTGCAGCTTGCTCCTGCGGAAGCGATGCGACCTCCCGCACCACCCCAGTATCGCCGTACCCGCTTTGAAGAATGGTGGGTGGTGCGAAGATTGACACCAGTCTCACGCATGGTGTTGCGTAATATGGTTCGCCGCCCGTGGCGTAGCCTGCTAACAACTGTGGGGATTGCTCTCTCTGCACCGCTGCTGGTGCTGGCGTTGTTCTGGCAAGATGCTCTCGAGTACATGATGACCGTACAATTTTCAGCCATCGAACGTGGCGATGCGACTGTGGCTTTTACTGAACCAGTGACCCAACGGGCTCGCCGTGAAATCGCGCGCATGCCAGGTGTCTTGTATGCTGAAGGATTTCGTGTCGTGCCAGTCCGTTTGCGGGCTGGGCCGCGCACCTACCGGACCGCAGTGTTAGGGCTCCCAGAACAGGCTCTCCTCCGCAGATTGCTTGATGTGCAACTGCAAGCCGTAACGATTCCCCCCGACAGTCTGCTGTTAACAGATCGCTTAGGAGAGCGGTTAGGGGTGCAGCCGGGGGATGTGGTAACCATTGAAGTGTTGGAAGGCACGCGAGTACGTCGTGACGTGGTTGTGTCGCAGCTAGTAAACGACATGGTGGGAATGTCAGCATACATGCAGACTGAAACCTTGAATCGTTTGCTGTCTGAAAGTGACGTGGTGTCGGCGGTGTCAATTTCCTTCGAGCAACGTGCAGCTGAGGCATTGTATGCTCAGCTCAAGCAACTTCCCAAAGTCGCCACGGTGAGCATCAAAGCTGCGGCACTCAAGAGCTTCACTGAAACGACGATGACCTTCATCTTGGTGTTTACCGGCATCATGATGGTGTTCGCAGTCGCGATTGCGGTGGGTGTGGTGTACAACAATGCACGTGTGGCATTGGCTGAGCGGACTTGGGAATTGGCTAGCTTGCGGGTGCTCGGCTTTACCCGGGCCGAGGTCTCCGCCATCTTGCTCTATGAACTGGCAATTGAACTCGTGGCCTCAATTCCGCTTGGTCTGTGGCTTGGTTATTGGACGGTTGTGGCTCTAGCGGAGCGCCATCAAACTGAACTATTCCGCATTCCACCGGTGATTGGCGTCCGAAGCTATGCCATCTCAGCTTTCATCATGCTGGTCGCCGGTGTCATAAGTGCCCTGATCGTGCGTCATCGTATTGATCATTTGGACTTAGTGAGTGTGCTAAAGGCGAGGGAATGACTAGACGTTGGTGGTCAATCATACGGTGGGTGAGCATAAGTGGTGCGATGCTGGTGTTCCTCGTTCTTGCGTTGCGACCACAACCGGTGCCTGTCGATACCGCGCGTGTCGTAGCGGGAAAGTTTGAATACAGCATCGAAGAGGATGGGAAGACGAGAGTCCGTGAGCGCTTCACGGTTGCCGCACCGCTTGAGGGGAGATTGGAACGCATCCGCCTGAAAGCTGGTGATCCAGTCGAGCGCGATATGACGCTGGCTGTGATTCACCCCAAGGACCCGGTCTTGTTAGATGCTCGCACTGAGCGTGAGTTGCGAGAACGGCTCGGTGCCGTCCAAGCGACCAAACAACAAGCGCAAGCTGCGGTTGAACGTGCGCAGGCATCGCTGACCCAGGCGAAGGCCGATTATCAGCGTACCAAAACACTGGCAGACGGCGGCATAACAACACCGGCCCACCGTGAACGCGACGAACTGGCAGTGAAACTCGCAACCAAGGACCTCGCGGCAGCAACCTTTGCCCTTGATGCGGCCACGCATGAAGTTGAGATGGCGCGCGCGGCGGTGTCACGCCTCGGTCGGTCGAAGGCGTCACCAGAGCAGGCCCAGCAGTGGGAGATTCGCTCGCCAGTGTTAGGACGAGTTCTGCGGGTGATCCAAGAGAATGAAGGAGTGGTGACCGTGGGCACACCGCTCCTGGAGCTGGCTGATCCATCCGACCTCGAAGTGATTGTGGATGTACTGACAACCGATGCGGTACAGATTCAACCTGGGGCCCAAGTGTGGTTCGACCGTTGGGGTGGGAGCGTGGCTGTGGAAGGGCGAGTGCGCGTGGTTGAGCCGTCAGGGTTTACGAAAATCTCTGCACTCGGAGTGGAAGAACAACGTGTGAATGTCGTGATCGATATTGTGTCAGCAGCTGAGCAATGGCAACACGTCGGTGATGGGTATCGTGTGGATGCACGCATCGTCGTGTTCAGCCAGGAAGAAGCGGTGAAAGTGCCTACCGGCGCGTTGTTTCGTGATGGTGATGGCTGGGCGGTGTTCGTGGTGGTCAATGGCCGTGCCCGCATACGACCGATTCACACGAGCAAACGAAACGGCCTTGAAGCACTGGTCGAACACGGCCTCACGTCAGGAGATCAAGTCATTGTTTACCCGAGTGATGTGGTACGTGATGGAATAGGGGTCGTGGTACGAGACAGCGCCGGAGCCTGACAAGAATGAAAGCAAATTCGCAAAAATGAGAATTGTAGAGCAACAGAATTCCGAAAAATAAGAAATTCCTGTGTCTCACGCTAGCAGCACTTCCCCCTCCCGAACGTGTGCGGTCGACCCATCATCCAAGGTTACCACCAGACAACCTTCATCATCGAGATTGATGGCGATGCCTTCAACCTGAATTCCTCCCTCGTTGATGCTCACCCGGCGACCAAGGAAAGAGCAGCTTCGCCACTCAGCAACCACGGACTGTTTCCCGTGGGCAAGAAACTGAAAATGCCGACGTTCAAGGTTTTCAAGTATTCGTGCTGCCAGCACGTTGCGATCTACTGGGCGTCCGAGGACCTCAATGAGCGACGTGGCACCACTGGCTGCGTCGCTGTATTGCTGGTTCATGTCGTTGCGGCTGATATTGACATTTATTCCGACCCCGAGAATGAGAGAGTCAAGGTGACCATTGGCAATTTGTATCTCTGACAAGACTCCAGCGATTTTCTTGTCCTTCAGGATGACGTCATTTGGCCATTTGACCTGGGCTGAAACATCATAGTTTGCTAACGCATCTACAATCGCTAGCGAGCCGATCAAGGTATAAAAGTGAGCATCGGCGATCGGAATCGCTGGTTTCATGAGGACAGACAGATACAGATTCACCCCTGGTGGTGAAAACCACGGTTTCCCGACCCGTCCGCGTCCGGCCGTTTGCCGGTCAGCGATGACAACAGTCCCTTCCTCTGCCCCGGTCCTGAGCATGCGTACTAATGCCGCATTGGTGGAATCCACCTCATCCCAGTAATGCACGACCGACCCCAGTAGCCGTGTCTGTATTACTTTCTTTACACTATCAGCGTGTAGTTGTGTCATCGCCTGCTCTCCTCTCTGTACTTGGGTAAGGTTACGCGTAAGACCCCTTCGTGAAACACTGCCTGGATTTTGTCCGGAACAACTGACATGGGCAGCTGCAGCCGACGGATAAATTGCCCCTCGCGTCGTTCATGACGATGGTAGTTGCTCTGGTCAGTCACACGCTCACACACACGACGGCCTGTCAGCACGAGATCGCCGTGATCGATATGAACCGAGACATCCTTCTCTTTGACACCCGGGAGATCGACTTCCAGAATAAACGCCTCCTCAGTCTCATAGAGGTCAAGTTCAGGATTCCACTCCTCGGGGGGTTGTCGCTGCCGGGATCCCCAGGGGCGATGGATAAGTTCGTCAAAGAGTCGGTCGACTTCTTGTGAAAGTTGGAATGGAAGCGGCAACCAGGTTTCTTTCTTTGCCATAATCGGTATCCGCCTTTTACTTACTCTTCACTCCCTGTTTTATGCTTTCCATCGCTACTGAGCAGCAAACCAGCAGCTTGCATGAAGTTCGCTTCGGTGAGGAATCCAATGGAGACTCCGTCTTCCACCACGACGAGGCCCGACCGGCCAGATTCCGCAAAAAGCCGTGCAGCCTCTGACAATTCGGCGTCAGGGGCAATCACCGGAGGATGAAGCGCCATCATTGCCGCAACGCGAAATTGATCAAGCAGTTCGTTGACCCTTTGCTCGTCCATCATGAGAGTGCTTGTTGGACAATGACGCCAAATATCTCGTTCGTTCAGCATTCCTACTAGTTTCCCGTTATCGACTACCAGCAGTTCCGCCGTTGGCGTGTTCTGTAACAAGCTCCACGCGTGCCGAACGCTCTCCTTTGGACCAATCATCGGCGGCGTGCTGGTCATCCAGGCACGAATCTGTACGTGCGACATACACAGCCTCCTTGCGCGAGATCAGCACATCGCATGCCAGTGGAGCCAGGGCGAATGTCTTTGGAGAAGCCAAGGGGTTTCGCAGAAATGCGAAAAATGCGAGCAGATTTTCGCAAGAATGGTAACGGCGAGGGGGCGGGCTACGAGGATGTACGGCCAAGTCAGACGCAACCGATAGGCTCGCCGGAGTTGTTACCTTGCACGAAGTGTAAGGGTCTCTCAGAGACCTATCATGAGCCCAGTCGGTGGTTCGTGCATCGCAGGAATGCCTCTCTTCGATACACAGCTGAGGCTGGTAGCGGGCACCTACAGCTAAAACCCGAACCGTACCATCTCTGGATGCGCTTCAGCATATGCCCGGCCAAATTCGAGCTGGGCTTCGCTCTGGGCATGAACTTCAAAGAGTGGTTCACCCCGTGAGACTACATCACCGACAGTTTTTCATAAACGCACGCCGGCAGAGATATTCGCTGGCGCTCCTGCTCGTTTGGCAACGCGGGCGATTTCCCAGCAATCGATTTCGCGAATACGTCCGTCAGCGAAAGCGGGGATGACTTGGCGATAGGGTGCTTCGACAGGCATGTCTCGCAGTCCTTGTTCTCGTCGGATACGATCGAAGGCCTGTGCTGCTGCGCCGGAGCCCAGGGCCTGCTGGGCGGTACGATAGCCGCTATTGGGTGTCACGACTGCCATACTCTCAAGGATCCGTGCGGCAAGATAGAGTGACTTCTCGCGCAGATCCAAGGGAGCGTTCGGCTCACCATTGAGCACAGCGAGCACATCCATCGCTTCGAGTCGTGGGCCAATGCCCCAGCCGATCGGTCCGCGAGCTTCGGTCACAACCACTTCGACGCGCAGATCAATCTGACGAGCGACGGCTTGGAAGAGATTCCCCAGTTGCTCTGCCGCTGAGACAGAGCGGACCTTGGCTGTCGTTCCTACCGGAATATCAATCAACACGTGTGTCGCACCAGCGGTTTTCTTCTTGGCTAAAATTGACGCCACCATTTGCGCTTCGGTATCGATTTCCATTGGACGTTCAACGGTGATGAGAATATCGTCCGCTGGCGCCAGTTCGAGCGCGCCTCCCCACGCAATACAGGCTCCGGTTTTCTTGACGACCTCTTTGAGCCGTTGTGGAGGTAGAGCGACGTTTGCTAAGGTGCCCATCGTATCTGCTGTCCCCGCTGGACTGGTGATTGCACGAGAAGAGGTCTTTGGCACGATCACACCAAGAGAGGCGAGGATAGGAACGACAATCATGGTCGTCCGATTGCCAGGAATGCCACCCACGCAATGCTTATCTGCAATAGGACCATTGCCGAAGTCGAGTCGAGCCCCTGCGGCGATCATCGCTTGGGTGTAGTCTACGAGTTCTTCAAGGTCGAGGGTTTTCAAGGCACATGCCAGTACGAACATCGAGAGTTCGACTTTTGAATATCGGTGTTGGACAACATCAGTGAGGATGGCATCGAAACCAGCGCGATCAAGTCGTTGGCCCTGCAATTTGGCACGAACAAGGTCGACACTACGAGGTGCTGGGGCAATCGTCGCGTTGACCTCACTGCCTTCGGCAAGTCCTAAGTCACGATAGGCATCTTCAGACAAGCCGATTTCGTCAGTGGCAATCAAGGAATCACGGCAGAAGTTGAGTATCCCAATGACCTCACGAGGACGACTGGTCACGTCGTGAGTGCCAAATACGCGAACACGATCGAGGGGATTAAATCCGAGATTGCCAGTGCGTACTGCGGATTCATGGATGAAGATCACATGTTCGCGTAACGTGTCGATGCGGAGATATTTCACTCGAAACATATCGTAGTCGTCCTTCCTCAATGGATCTCACGGCTCCTATACCTGAAACGCTTTTGCCTTTGCTATCAGTGGAGCGACAGGAATCGCGTTCGTTGGATGAGGAATCGTGTCGCAGGAGACGAGTCGGCGAACACCAGCTCGCGCGATCCGTGCCTGTGCGCCAGGAGCGAAGATGGCGTGGACAACGACGGCATCGATAGTTGGTATACTTGCCTTGCGTAACGCTCGGGTCGCTGCACTGAGGGTTCCTCCACTGCTTGCAATATCGTCAACGATAACGGCGCGCTTGCCTACAGGTAACGATGGGAAGCGTACCGCAACGCGATGGTCACCAAGCCGCTGTTTTTGTCCGACGACCCAGGAACAGCCTGCGGCCTGAGCGATAGATCGTATCCATGGTTCGGACTCTTCATCAGGACCGACGAGCAACGCGTTCTCGCCAGTTTGCCGTACCCAACGTGCGATTGCTGGAGCTGCTGGCAAGGATTTCGCGCGAGGTGAGATGACATCACTCAGATGCATGGTGCGATGCAAATGGGCTTCGATGGTGAACACGCGATCAAAGGCGTGGTGGAGGCATTCGCCAAGGACATATTGTGAGATAGGTTCCCCAGGGGCGAAGACCGTATCCTGACGCATATACGGCAAGTACGGAGCAACTAATGTCACTGTTCGTGCTCCAGCCCGGCGCAGCGCATCGGCAGCAAACAGAATTTCGAGCACTTTGCTGTTGGGCTCATGCAAAGACCGCACGAGCACAGCGTGGCGTCCCGGAGGTGTAGCTACACGAATCAACGTTTCGCCATCTGGGAAGGTATGTCGCTCGGCGGGCTTCCAGTGGAGATGTGCGGCTCTGGCGAACTGCCTGCCAAATGCTTCACTATCGGGGAAGATGTGGGCCAGGCAACGACTCTTCTCTATGGATGTTCCCAAGCGCGATAGTTTTTTCATGAGATCTACCGCAACAAGCAATGTGCCGTCCCGATTTCGACGATCTGAGGTATCGATGCTTCTGCGCCGATTCGCTATTAGGGAGGGAAACGTCCCCGACGGGATTTGAACCCGTGTCGCCAACGTGAAAGGCTGGTGTCCTAGGCCGAACTAGACGACGGGGACGTAAGAATTGTGGATTGTGGAATGCAAATTGTGGAATCACTGAAATTTTCGTTTTCCATATCCGCAATCGAAAATCCAAAATTCACAATGAGATGAGCCGCCCGGGACTCGAACCCGGGACCCTCTACTTAAAAGGCAGATGCTCTACCTCCTGAGCTAGCGGCTCATTGAGGTCGGGAGAACATACACGACGAGATTAAGAATGTCTATTACGTCTAGACGTTCTCTGGATTCACTGTTAGCGTTGCGCCATGACTACTGTTCGTTCGCGTTTTGCTCCAAGCCCAACAGGGTATTTGCATATTGGTGGTGCCCGCACGGCGTTGTTTGCTTATCTCTATGCCAGGCAGCAGCACGGCACTTTTATTTTGCGTATCGATGACACTGACCGCCAACGCTCCACTCAGGAATATCTCGATGAGATCATGGAGGCGATGGGTTGGCTAGGGTTGTCCTGGGATGAAGGTCCCTATTTTCAGACCCAACGGTATAGCCTCTACCAAGACGCTGCAGAGCGGCTCGTGCGCGAAGGCAAAGCCTATCGCTGCTATTGCACGGCAGAAGAGGTTGAAGCCAAACGAAAAGCGGCAATGGCAATTGGTGCCAAGCCTGCGTACGACGGCACTTGTCGTGATCTCAAACCGCAGCCCGGCGATACACGTCCGTTTGCGTTGCGTTTCAAAGGACCAAAAGAAGGTGAGACTATCGTTGATGATGTTATTAAGGGACGCATCAGTTTTCAAAACCATGAACTCGATGATTTGATTATCGTTCGCTCAGACTGGACGCCGGTCTACAATTTCTGTTCGGTCGTTGATGATGCCGATTTGCGCATTACTCACATCGTGCGTGGTGATGACCATCTCACGAATACGCCACGGCAAATTCTGTTGTTCCAAGCACTTGGTGCTGAATTGCCTCGCTTTGCGCATTTGCCGCTCATTTTAGGCAGTGACCGTGCGCCTCTCAGTAAACGTCATGGGGCCACTGCCGTGCGTGCCTACCGAGAGCAGGGATACCTGCCCGATGCCTTAGTGAATTTTCTCGCACGCCTCGGTTGGGCTTCTGGTGACCAGGAGATCTTCTCTCATGCCGAGTTGATTGAAAAATTTCGCCTGGATGATGTTGGCAAATCACCTGGTATTTTTAATGCAGAAAAACTGCAGTGGCTCAATGCGCACTACTTGAAAGAACATGCTGCGACACAAGTCGCACAAGAAGTGAAACCGTTCTTAGCGCAGAAGCAATTGTCTATACCGAGTGACGATGCCTGGCTAGCCAAAGCGGTGGCAACCTTGCAACCACGAGCGAAGACCTTAGTCGATCTCGCTGACCAAGCGCGTTTTTATCTTACTGACAAGCCGACGTTCGATGCGAAAGCGGTCAGTAAATTCTTGACCACTGAAACTTCCTCGCTATTGGAAAAACTGCACGGGAAGTTGAATGCTCTGTCTGCTTGGAATGAGCAAACACTCGAAGACGTGTTCACACAACTGGTCCACGAAGAACAACTAAAAGGACTAGGGCAAGTCGCGCAACCGGTACGTGTCGCCCTCACCGGTGTTACCGCAAGCCCTGGTATTTTTGAGGTGATGGTGGTGCTTGGTCGTGAACGCAGCCTGGCACGCCTGGAACATGCACGGACGTTGGCACCCTGAAAATGAAGGGGCGAACGGGCGAGTGGGCGAATGGGCGACTACTACGGCGATTTGCGGAAAAGATTCGCCTAAATAGCCCGGATGGAGCGATGCGCAATCCGGGAGGATCGACACAAGGGAATAGGATTTTCATTTCGAGAAATCACTCTTATGATGGGGTGGTCGTCAGCTCTCCCGTTCACCCTCTCTCCCATTCAGTCTTCAAGCTTTATTTCCTTGAATCTAGACTTTTCACCGTTGCCTTTTCGTTGCAGCGCTTGACTTCCCGGTTCTGCTTTTTTATGGTCGGAAACGCTGCTGAGGTGTCGGCTAATTGGTAAGCCACCTGACTCTGGATCAGGCGATTGTAGGTTCGAGTCCTACCACCTCAGTTTAGCCATGCTTCTTGTTGGTCCCATCGTCTAGCGGTTAGGACGCCGGCCTCTCACGTCGGTAGCACGGGTTCGATTCCCGTTGGGACCACTCCTGCCATAACTATTTCCCATTGCAGAAAATTGAACAGCCCTTATATCTTCACGTCTATTTCATTGTGCTATTATAGTGTTAGGGTGTACTGCCGATATTCATTTGTGGTGGTGGATGGCAGACTTTGATTATCACTTTTTTTCTACCGTAACGTGTGTGCACCCACGGTAAAGGGTTGGTGCGCACGCAAAGGAGTGACGCATGGAGACAGGGCGACAGGCATTCGAGAAACTCATCAAAGAAGACCGTGCCAACCGGGAGAGCAAGGCGTGGCGGGGGACTTTGCTCGATTACCTTGACAAAGTCAAGGAAGACCCGGGAATGACGAAACTCGCCCATAGCCGCTTCTATGACATGTTGATGGCCACAGGAGCCTATGACATTACCCAGTCTGACGATCCACGGGTGAAACGCCTCTATAAGGATGAGTCTCTCAAGGTATTCAACTTTTTCAAAGACGAATTCTTTGGCATTGAGCGGACAATTTCCCAGATTGTTCGTTACTTTCACTCAGCTTCGCTGAAAGGGGAAGAAAGCCGCCAGGTGCTGTACTTCATGGGACCAGTGGGCTCGGGCAAAAGTTCCTTGGTTGAACGCTTGCAACGGGGTTTAGAGTCGGTCGATCCGGTTTACGCCATCGAGGGTTGTCCGATGTTCGAGGAGCCATTGCATCTCATTCCGCGCCACTTGCGCAAAGAATTTGAGAAAATGCTCGGGGTCCACATTGAAGGCGACTTGTGTCCTACGTGCCGCTTCCGGCTGAAGGAAGAATTTGGTGCACGCTACGAAGAATTCCCGGTGGTGACTGTATCGTTCTCGAAGCGCAACCGTAAAGGTATTGGTGTGGTTCCGCCGGTTGACCCGAACAACCAGGACACGTCAGTGTTGATCGGTTCGGAAGATATTTCCAAGCTCGACAAGTATTCTGAAGGGGATCCGCGCGTGTTGGAGTTGAACGGCGCGTTCAACGTCGGCAACCGTGGCATGGTTGAGTTTATCGAAGTCTTTAAGAACGAGACTGAATACCTTCATGCCATGATTACCGCGACGCAGGAAAAGTTCGTTCCTGCCCCTGGCCGTCACGGCACGATCTATGTGGATTCTGTCATTGTGGCGCACTCGAACGAAGCTGAATGGCAAAAGTTCAAAGCCGATCATACCAATGAAGCGATTCTCGATCGTATCGTCGTGGTGAAGGTGCCATACAATCTGCGCCTGTCAGAAGAAGTGAAGATTTACCAGAAGATCTTGCGTAACTCCGACTTCCGTGCGCACGTCGCGCCACACACGTTGGAAATGGCGTCGATGTTTGCCGTACTGTCGCGGCTTGAGCCAACACCAAAGTGTGATCTCATGACCAAGCTGCGCCTCTACAATGGTGAAGAGGTGATCGAAAAAGGGCGTACGAAGAAGATCAACGTGAACGAGTTGCGCGAAGAAACCAAACGGGAAGGGCTCAGTGGGATTTCGACGCGGTTCATCATGAAGTCGCTCGACAATGCGTTGTCGGAGTCTGGTCGTTGCATCAACCCGATCAACGTACGTGAAGCCTTGATCAGTATGGTCAAAGATCAAGACATCGCTGACGATACGCGCAAGATGTACCTCGAATTTCTCCAGGATACTCTGCACAAGGAATATCTCGAACTGTTAGAGAAAGAGATCACCAAAGCGTTCGTCTACTCGTATCAAGAGCAAGCTGATGCGCTGTTCCAGAATTACCTCGATCACGCTGAAGCCTATGTGAACAAAACGCGCGTCAAAGATCGTAACACGCGTGAAGAACTGCAACCGGACGAAGGTTTCCTCAAATCTGTTGAAGAACAGATTGCCATTATCGGTTCTGCGGCGGATGGTTTCCGTCAAGAAGTGATTGCGTATCTGTGGGCGGCGCTCCGCCGCAACGAGCGCGTATCGTATCAAAGCTACGAGCCGCTCAAGGAAGCGATTGAGAAGAAACTGATGAGTTCGGTGCGTGACATCAGTCGCGTGATCACTAAGGCTCGCACCCGCGACGAGGAGCAAGGTTCCAAGTATGACTCGATGGTGAAAAATCTTCTTGAGAACGGCTACTGCGAGTACTGTGTGGATGTGGTACTAAAGTACGCAGCCAACAACTTGTGGAAGGACTAACCTCCGTGCAACTTCCCCGCCAGGGGACAGGGACAAATTATCGGGGACAGGTGACAGGGAACAGGTTATAGGGAAGAGGCAGGTTAAGCGCATTTTTCGCTTCGTTCTGCGACCTGTCCCCGTAACCTATAACCTTTTTCATCTTCCCCTGCACTGTGTCGCCCGTACCCTAATAACCTCGGGGGGTGTTGTCGGAGGAGGGGAAATGTATGGCAATAGCGGCAACAATTTTTCGACCGTATTCGTCCTCTGACTCTCTTCGCTCTGATCGCAGTGCCGGTGATCGTCAGCGCCATCGGCAAAAAGTGCGCGAATCTATCCGCGAGAACATCGCCGACCTCGTGGCCGAAGAGTCGATCATCGGGAAAGACAAAGACAAGATCATCAAAGTGCCGATCCGTGGCGTGAAGGAGTATCGCTTCATTTACGGTGAGAACACGCCAGGGGTAGGACAGGGCGATGGTAATTCTCAACCCGGTCAAGTCGTTGGCAGAGGTGAACAGGAAGGCCAGGGTCAGGGCGATGAAAAAGCTGGTGACCAGGCTGGTGTCGATTATTATGAAACCGATGTCACCCTCGAAGAGTTGGTCGAGATTATGTTCGAGGACCTCGAACTTCCGGATATGGAGCGCAAAATTTTGCGTGAAGTCATGTCCGAACGTTTGAGTAAACGCAAAGGCTATCGACGCGCAGGTATCCGAATTCGTCTTGATAAGAAACGGACTGCTGTCGCGCGGATCAAACGACGCCTGGCGGTTCAGCGACGCGAAGGTATTGAAGAATGGGATGAGGAGGATCGGTTCCCATTTCATCAGGATGATATGACCTACCGGCATTTAGTGACGGATATTCGTCCTGAATCAAATGCTGTCGTCGTGTGCATCATGGACACGTCCGGTTCGATGGACACGATGAAGAAGTATCTCGCTCGCAGCTTCTTCTTTCTGCTCTATCAGTTTGTGTCAACCAAATATCGTAACGTTGAATTGGTGTTTGTTGCCCATCATACGGAAGGCCGTGAAGTGACGGAGGAAGAATTCTTCCACAAGGGGGAATCCGGTGGAACCTTCATTTCCTCTGGGTACAACAAAGCCCTTGAGATCATCCAGGAACGGTATCATCCATCGGTGTGGAACGTGTATGCATTCCACTGCTCAGATGGTGACAATTTTGAATCTGATAATCCAACCGCACTCAAAGCGGCGAAACAGTTGTGTGACATGTGTAACCTCTTTGGCTACGGCGAGATCAAGCCGTTAGGGTCACGCTACTATGAAAGTTCGATGCTCAATATCTTCCGCCGGTTAGAAGCCGACAACTTCCAGACCGTTCTGATCGAACGGAAAGAAGATATTTGGCCGAGCTTTAAGGCGTTCCTTGCGCGCGAGAAACCAAAAGAGGCAACTGTCTCAGCAAGTGCATAGAAACGGACTGAGGACTGAGCATAGAGCACACGGGCTGAACCCTGGGGATTGAGTAACCGCGAGTTGCTTTTTCCATTCAGTCCTCAGCGCTTACAGTGGCTCGTTACTGAGGTTGTTATGGCAGACTGGGATGTGAAAGATCTCGAATATTGGGATGAACGGATTCGCGAAAAGGTCGGGGAGTTTGGCCTGACGTGCTATCCGCAAGAATTTGAAATCTGTGATCACTTTCAAATGCTCGGCTACATGGCCTACTCAGGCATGCCGTCGCATTATCCGCATTGGTCGTACGGCAAAAGCTACGAGAAGCTCAAAACTATGTACGACTATGGGGTGTCCGGGCTGCCGTACGAAATGGTCATTAACTCCAGCCCGGCGCTCGCCTATTTAATGCGCGATAACTCCTTGTGTCTACAAGTGCTCACGATTGCACACGTGTATGGGCACAATGATTTCTTCTGTAGTAACTTCACATTTAAGAGTACACGTGCAGAGTTGACCCTCAACATGTTTAAGATTCATGCCGGCCGCGTGCGCAGCTATGCGGAAGACCCGTCGATCGGTGTGGAGAAGATCGAGTCGATTTTGGACTCCGCACATGCCTTGGCGTTCCAATGCCGGCGTAATCTGGCGATCAAGAAGTTGTCGCGTGAAGAAGAGCGGCGACAACTGTTCGCAGATGCGCAACCGACCCCTGACCCGTTCCAGCGCATTCACAAACGACAGGAATACGCGCCGCCAGATCTGCAGAAAGTCCCGCTCTCTCCGGAAGAGGATCTATTGTTGTTCATTCGCGATCATAACCCCTACCTGAGTGAATGGGAGAAAGATCTGCTGACGATCGTGCATGAACGGGAGCAGTATTTCCTTCCGCAAATTGAAACCAAGATCATGAACGAGGGATGGGCAAGCTATTGGCATCGCGAAATCCTCAATAGCCTTAACCTGCCCCAGGAATTGCACCTCGAATTTCTCGTGCGTCACAATCAGGTCGTACGACCTCATCCACGGGGCATCAATCCGTATCATCTGGGATTGAAGCTGTGGGATGATATTAAACGGCGGCATGATGAACCGACACGCGAAGAAATCGAAAAATATGGTAAGCCGACCAAGACCGGTACTCAGGCGATCTTTGAAGCTCGTGAAGTAGACCGCGACATCTCGTTTCTCCGCCGGTTTCTGACTGAAGAACTGATGCGCGAGATGGATATGTTCCAGTATGAGCCTCGTGGTGAAGAACTGGTCATCTCGAAAGTATCCGACAAGGACAGCTGGCGAGAAGTCAAAGAAACCCTGCTCAAGAGTGTTGGGCTGGGGAGCATTCCGGTCATCAAGATCGAAGATGCTGACCACAACCATAATCGAACGCTCTACACGAAGCACTACCACGATGGGCGTGATTTGCAGCTCGAATATGCTGAGCGAACACTGGCGTATCTTCACCGCTTGTGGAGACACGAAGTGATTCTTGAGACCGCGGTCAACGGCAAACGAGTCTTGTTGTCGTATAACGAAAAAGGGTTCTCGACCAAACCGTTAAAATAACCTGATTAGATCAGAGTTAGAAAGTTCGGAGTCCGCTTTCCTCGGCTTGTGCGCGAGGCGCGCCCCTCCGCCTTAGACTCCGTACTTTGCACTCCGAACGGAGTTTCGTATGTCTCTTTTGCAATCTCACCCGAAGTTCCAACAAGGCCTGGACTTTATCCTTGAGGCTCTCACTGACCTGCAAGCCGATACCCGCGTGATGCCAGATGGCTATGCACAGGAACTGCAGCGTGTGGCGCAATTGCGTGGGCGCCCGTTGTTCTTTCCGTACATTGGTTCAGGTATAGGCCGTGGGGCCAAGGTGCGCACTGCTGATGGCCGCTGGTTGCTCGATTTTGCCATCGGTATTGGTGTACATTTCTTCGGACATAGTAACCCCGACCTGGTGAGAGCGGCACTCACTGCTGCTGCCAGTGACGTGGTGATGCAAGGCAATTTGCAAGCCAATGCCGAATACGGTGATCTGTTGGAAATGTTGCTGTCGCACGCTGGACCGCACCTTACCAACGGTTGGCTTTCGCTGCCCGGTGCAGAGGCAAATGAAAATGCGCTCAAGCTCATTCGCTATCATCACCAACCTGCACACGCAGTGATTGCCTTTCATCGTTGTTTTCATGGGCGAACGACGACCATGGCAGAGATTACTGACCGTCCGGATTATCGTAAAGGTCAGCCTTCACGTGAGCGCGTTTTCTATTTGCCATTCTACGATGCCGAGAATCCTCACAGCACCCAAGAGACGGTGACCGCACTGCGAACGATTCTCGACCAGCATCCCGGCGTGATTGCGGCGGGTATCTTTGAGTTGGTGCAGGGCGAGTCCGGGTTCCGTACGGCACCGCGTGAATTTTTCGTGCCGCTCATGGAACTCCTCAAAGAGCGTGGTGCTGCCGTGTGGGTCGATGAAATTCAAACTTTTGGCCGCACTGGTGAGTTGTTTGCGTTCCAACGCCTTGACCTCGCGGAATATGTAGATGTCGTTACGGTTGGTAAGTTACTCCAAAACAGCGCGATGTTGTTTCGCAAAGAATACCAACCTGATCCAGGCTTGATCTCCGGGACCTTTGCTGGGTCCACGGTTGGTATGGCGGTCGGTCGTCGCATTGTTGAGAAACTTGTCACTGAAAATTATCTTGGTCCTGAAGGCAAGATCGCTAAACTTGAGCAGCACACGCAGGAAGGATTGGCTCGCCTGCAGAGAGAGCTTCCAGGCTGCCTCCGAGCGGTGAGTGGAGTCGGGGCGATGTGGGCTTTTGAACCGGCGACCGCCTCACACGAAGGTATCAAAGCGTTCCTCCAGGAATGTTATCGCAACGGCTTGATTCTCTATTACGCTGGCGTTGGCGAAGGTCCGTATCGCATACGTATGTTTTTGCCCGGTGGAACGCTCACCGAAAGTGAACTGAATGAGGGGTTCGATATCCTGCGCTTCAGTCTACAACGAGTGATGGGTAACTGAGGAACGAGCCATGACCCTTACTAACGGGCGTCTCTCACGTAGTTCGAGTGCGGTGTCGGTTGCCACGCCAGAAACGCCGGCAGCTGCGGTTTCGTCGCCCTCGTTCCTCCTGCGCGAGGCTACGCCGACTGACGCTACTGCCATTCTCAGGCTGGCGCAGATGCTGGATTCGATCAACCTGCCAACCGAGAAAAAGACATTGACGACACTGATCCAGCAATCACAGCAGTCGTTCCGTGGAAAGCTCAAGACGCGACAAGCGGGAATGTATCTTTTTGTGTTGCAGGAAGTTGCGACACGAAAAATTGCCGGGACAGCGATGATCATTGCCAAGCATGGTACTCCAGGCTCGCCGCACTATTATCTGGAAATGGCGAACGATCAGCGCTACTCGAAAACGCTCAAGACCCTGTTTCGCCATACCTATCTTACTCTTCGCCGCAATATCGATGGACCGACAGAAGTGGGAGGATTGATTGTCGACCCGGCCTATCGTCAGCATCCGGCCAAGATTGGTAAACAGCTCTCCTTCCTTCGTTTCCTCTATATCGCGATGCATCCCGAGCGTTTCGAGGATGAAGTCATCGCCGAAATGATGCCTCCACTCACCGAAGACAAAGAGAGCTTGTTCTGGGAATGCTACGGCAAGCGTGTGACAGGCCTCAACTTTCGTGCGGCTGACAAACTGAGTACGAAGGACAAAGAGTTTATCGAAGCACTATTTCCGCCCATTCCGATTTATACTTGTATGTTGCCGGTAGAAGTGCAAGAGCAGATCGGACGGGTCGGGGCTTCCAGCCAGGGGGCAGCGCATTTGCTCGAGAAGATTGGCTTACGTTTTCTGCGTCATGTCGATCCATTTGACGGTGGTCCGTATTACGGCGCGAAAATCGACGACCTCCTATTAGTGAAACAATTTCGTCGCTATCGCTTAGTCACAGACCGTTCTGGTCATGAAGCAGAGGCTGGTCAAGAACTTTTGATTGGGTGGGAAGGGAGCAAAGGGTTCAATGCCGCGCGAGTAACCGCACAGCCTGAGGCCTCGGTGTTGTTTTGTCCAGCTGTACTGCTGAAAACGCTGAACTTGAAAGAGGGGATGGAGGTAGGGGCGGTACCGTTTGTATAAAATGAAAAATGAAGAATGAAAAATGGGAAGTAGAGTACACGCTACGATCCAACGCTGTGTTCAATTCTTCATTTTGCATTTTTAATTTTTCATTGACTATTCATCCCGATTACTTATTGTCGTAAATAGTCCTATGCCATTCTCGCGTGTCGTCCTTATGGGAGATCCAACGTACTTCTCGATTCGGGGTGGCGCGAATCCACATACACGTACGGCGTGGGGGCGACGAAAAACGGTTGATCGCGCCAAGGCGATTGAACAATGGCACGCATTTGCGCAACTGCTCTGCCGCTACCATGTCCGTGTTCTTGTTGTTCCACCAGATTCGCAGTGGCCTGGGCTAGTGTATCCTGCCAATGCTGGCGTGCTCTATCCGCTTGATGCTGCAACGCCTCTTCAGCACAAAACCTTCTCTCTGGCGAACTTGTTACCCAGTCGTGCTGGTGAGCAGCCCATCTACGCGCAATTCCTCACTCGCTGTGGGTTTCGTACGGCACACCTGCGGACCCGCTTTGAGGGTGAGGCCGACTTCTTTCCCGTGGGCGATCGTTATGTGTTTACCTACGGACGAGTGGAAGCGCAACGATTTCGTTTACGCTGGGGGATCCCGCCGTATGAGCGGGTGTACGGTTTCCGCTCGGAAATTGGTGCGTTGGCAGAATTGCAGCAGATTGCGGCGAACAAAGAAGTCGTGCCGCTCGAACTGAGTGATGAAGCCTATTATCATGGTGACACCACTCTCTGTGCGTTTGGTCCCCAAAGGCGGTTGCTGTTGGCCTATATTGAGGCGTTAAGACCAGCGTCGGTGGAGCGGTTACGAACACTGCTGAAAGAAGACTTGATTCCTTTACGTGCAGAGGATGCGGCCTTGTATGCGGCGAACTCGTTTACCTTGACGCAGAACGACATCCACTTCTTGTTTATGCCGGCAGGAATAAGTGAAACGTTACAGAGGCAAATACGAGAGCGCGGTGTCGAGCCTGTCACCATCGACGTGTCTGAGTTTCTGCGTAAAGGAGGCGGGGCGGTGAAATGTATGATCGGAGATCTTGGCCCAGATGACGAGACTAGTCTGACGCCAGAGCAACTGGCATTTCGTCATGAACGAGATTATCGAATGCTTTTTTCTATTACGTAACACGCAGTATGCGCCATATATTCCGTGGTGCGTGGTCCATGATATTTTCGGTTCCAGATGATTGTTGAGTATTGCTGGAGAGAACCCATGCCAATCTACGAATATCGTTGTGAGAAATGTAACAAACGGATGTCCGTGCTAACACTCCGAGTGAGTGAAAAAGTTGAACCCGAGTGCGACCGTTGCGGCAGCAAGAAGTTGTCCCGTTTGATGTCACGCTTTGCCATGGTGAAATCTGAGGAAGCTCGTCTCGATGCGCTGGCAGATCCGAGTGCCCTTTCTGGAGTCGATGAGAATGATCCAAAGAGCATGGCGCGGTGGATGCGTAAAATGGGCAAAGAACTGGGTGAGGATTTTTCTGGTGAAGAGTTTGACCAGATGGTTGATGATATGGAATCAGGAAAAATGCCCGATGATGATGGTGGGATGGGCGGAGGTGGTGGGTTCGGGGATGGAGGGATGAGCGACGAGTAAGAGTTTGTTGTGCGGCGCTGTTGTCGATTTTTTATAACGGCAAGGTTGCCATCACCCTCCTTGGGCTTGGGCTGATTGACCTCGGTCGGTGTTATCGTCGTAGCAGAAGGTAATTTTGCTTCAATCCGAACGAGGGCGTCGACATGACGCCCTTTTTATTTTGTTGACTCCAGCAACACGACCGCCTCTGCCATCATTCCTTCTTCTCGTCCGACAAACCCCATTTTCTCACCAGTTGTTGCTTTTATATTGACGGCGTCTGGACTCACCTCCAGGACTTCTGCGAGATTTGTGCGCATTTGCTCACGATACGGGCCTAACTTCGGGCGTTCGGCGAGAACCGTAAGATCAGCATTCCCGACGCAAAATCCTTTCTCTTTCACCAATCCCATGACCACTCGCAACAGCTCTATGCTCGACACGCCTTTGTAGCGCTGATCAGAGTCCGGGAAGTGGCGACCGATGTCGCCTTCACCAATCGCACCTAACAACGCGTTACTTACCGCGTGGCAAACCACGTCGGCATCGGAGTGGCCCAAGAGGCCTTTCTCCCACGGGATCTCCACCCCCGCGAGAATCAGTTTGCGTCCTTCGACAAGCCGGTGAATGTCTGTACCCTGACCAATGCGAAACCGCATAGACATTACTCCATCCTTTGTTGCTGCACCTGTAGTAACTGCCTGGACTTCATTGGTCAATGTGATCGATCTGTAGGTGCGAATCTACAAACAGTGTTGGATTCCTTACTCTTGTTTACCGCAGGGACGCGCTATACGATTGCGGCGATGGCGGAAAAGAGAACGTTAACCAGCTTTCCTCGACCAGAAGAGGTACTCGCGCAGCTAGACAAGGCTCAATCTGCGCCGTTGTATCTCTTTCATGGAGAGGAGCCGTACCTGATTGAGCAAGCGGTAGAACGAGTGCGTCGTCGCGTCGGCAAAGGCATGACTGCGCAGACGTTCTTTGTGGGTGAGGACTCGCTTGATCGGGTGCTTGAGACGTGGGGAACGCCTTCATTATTCGCGCCCGCGAGCTTGGTGATACTGAAGCGGGCTGAAGGTCTCAAGGCTGCGGACCGTGAATGTTTAGAACGAGAAGCAGAGTTGCGTGATGCCAGCCAGCCGCTGGTCGTGTGTGCACAGGGACGAGTTGACGTCGCGCAGAAATTCTTCGAGCGTTGCGCGAAAGTTGGCTTTGTCGCGGAGTTCCGCCCTCCCTTTGCGAACCAGGTGCCAATATGGGCACAGCGGTTTGCACGAGAACGTAAAGTAAGCCTCACGGAAGAGGCGGCGACACTTCTGGCTGACTTGGTCGGCACAGATCTGTTTGCCCTGGCGAACGAGATCGATAAGCTGATCGCTTTCGTCATGCCGAAGACGGATATTGATGTTGACGCTGTGACTGCCTGTGTTGGACAGCTGCCAACCTCGACTGTCTTTGATCTTGCCGACGCATTGGGTCGACGAGATCGACAAAAGGCGCTCGCGTTGTTACGGCAAGTGTTAGTTGATGAACGTGAAGCGCTGCCAGTCCTGCAGGCTCTCGTTGGTCATTTTCGCCGCCTATGGCGTGTCAAGGAATTGCTTACTAGTGGTGCCCCGGAAATCCAGATTGAACGTACGACGGGGTTACGTGGGATGCGGCTGCGTGCCATGCTCAGCCAATGCCGGCTATTTTCTGTGGCTGACCTGCACCGGCTGTTTCGTCAAGCGGCAGAGATGGACGTGACTTTTAAGTCTTCGCGTCTGTCGCCTGCTGCGCTTTTTGATGCACTCATCCTGATGATGAGTGTACGTTCACCATAACATTTGAGGAATATTGACGTGATACGGAAGATCGCCAAACCCTGGAATGAAGTCCAACTTGGCTTTACCTTTTTTACTGAAGGGGCTGCGCTGTTGTCAGACACAAGAGAGCGAGAAGCCCTGAAAGCGCAAAGAGTTCGCGAAGCAAAAGCCAAGTCGTACAATTTAGCAGAAGCCCTCTCTCTCCTACAGAACTGCTTGCTAGAGGCCCCACTTGAGGAGGTGTCTGCTTAGCTGCTCCCGTTGTTGGAGCTGAGCGAGGCTTCATTGACCCGAGCCTTGGATGTCATCACTCTCCGTGAAAATGAGCCGCTGTTCTCTGCAGAAGAACAACGGAGCCTCCGAGGGATTGGACAGGCGCAATGGTTGTTGACTGAAAAACTCGCGCGGCGAGGATCTCGATCAGAGGAGAAACGCGTACGCAAGAAGAAAGCGATGGATGGAGAATAAGGCCACTCATTCCTAGCTGAAACCACGGCCGCTGGCCGTGCGACCCGAAAAGCTTCGGAGCGATCCGGCGTGCAGGCCCGTCACGCACCCCATAGGTTCTCCTCCCAGGAAGGTCCGCTGGGGCAGGAAGGA
>VGTJ01000099.1 GCA_016874775.1 Deltaproteobacteria bacterium | reverse complement strand
GTAACCGTATAGAGGCCCCAGCGGGGCCTTCCTAAGAGTTACCGCCCCCAGCGGGGGCTTCGGAATGTGCTCGGCCCCTTCGGAGGGGCCTTCTTAATACCACGGCCTCTGGCCGTGGTAGCTTATTTGGCCGCAGCTCGGGGTTTTTTAATGTCCGCCCGGATGCGTCAGCAACGGGACCAAATCCCTCCCTCCGGTTCGCTACTCAGAATCTGCAACGGATGCTCATTGATCGTAATGGCAATGTGGGAATTGGTGACTTTGGGGCCGCCCCTGGGAATCCAGGCACCAGTCCGCTCGATCGCCTGCACGTCAAAGGTAACATTCGTGTGGAAGGGGGCAGTTTCATCGATGATGGGGCGACCCTCAATGTCCCTGATTACGTATTGGCGCCCGACTATCAACTGCTGCCGCTGAACCAGTTGGCCGCATACATCGCACGGGAGCAACATCTCCCAGGCATTCCCTCCGAGTCGGAGATCAAAGCAAACGGGCTCAAGCTGGGAGAGATGCAGATGCGGCTGTTGAAGAAGATTGAAGAGCTGACGTTGTACACTTTGCAGCAAGAAGAAACGATCACGCAGTTACGCCGACAGAACCAGGCGCATCAGGACGCGCTACAGATGTTAACGACTCGCCTTGAGGCGCTCGAACGGACACAACCGAAGAGCGGACAATGAGACGTTGAGGCCGCGAACGAGACAAGCGTCGAGGTGAGTGCCAACGGACACGTCACAGGAAGGATTGGACAATGACGTATCGACAGCGCGCATCCTGGGGGGTCGTAGTACTTGTCTGCGTAGTGCTTGGCAGCTTCAGTTGGACAGAGTTACAACGGGTTCCAGTATCCAACGCGCAGCCGCTGACTCAGGAAGACAGTTCTACTCCACGAGCCGCCAGAGCGGCGACTGCGCCAGTTCCCTGGTGCGACCTCACACCAGCGGTAACGGGAACAACCTTCAGTCGCACGAATGAGACGATAACCGATGATGCGCTCTTCCAAGCGACACAGTGGATCGCGCTCGGTCCAGCGTTCACCGTGGGCAGCACGGGCTGTGTGAGTCTTTTTGCTGGGCAGCATATCGAATTGAAGCCCGGGACGAAGGTGGTGCGCGGAGGCGTTTTACAGGCGGTTGTAGGACCAGGTGGGAGCGACAATCTAAACAATATTGATGACGATAAAGACGGCTTCACGGAACTCCAAGGCGACTGTAACGAGACCAATGCGAACATCTTTCCTGGGGCGACCGAGATTGCTAACAACAGCATTGATGAAGATTGTAATGGTGCAGATCAAACTACCGGTGGTCCCTTACCACCCGACCCTAGCACAGTTGCACCACCAGTTACGCAAGGCGTAGCGACAATCCTGGCCAACTCCACTGCGTTTCTCTACACTGGCAGCAATGCGATTCAGACTGGAGTTGCGGCAGGAACGATTGACGCCCGTCGAGCCGCAGTCATTCGCGGCAAGGTCCTCGATCGCGCCAACGTGCCATTATCAGGTGTGAAGATCACGATTCTTAATCACCCAGAGTTTGGACAAACGCTCAGCCGTGCCGATGGCATGTTCGACCTCGCTGTGAATGGTGGTGGATTACTGACGGTTAATTATGAGAAGGCAGGTTTCTTACCTGCCCAGCGCCAACTCAACGTTCCGTGGCAGGATTTCGCGCTTGCACCGGATGTGGTGTTGATTGCCCTTGATACCAACGTCAATCCAGTCGATCTTACAAGCCAGACGATGACCGTAGCACGTGGTGGTGTAGTTACCGATAGTGACGGGACACGACGCGCGACGCTCCTGGTACCAACTGGCACGACAGCAAAGTTGGTGAAGATGGATGGAACCGAGCAAGCAATCACGAACCTCACGGTACGTGCGACCGAATACACAGTCGGGGCGAACGGACCCAACGCTATGCCGGGTGACCTGCCACCGACCAGCGGCTACACCTACGCCGTTGAATACAGCGTCGATGAAGCACTGGCGATTGGCGCAAAGGAGGTGGAATTCAATCATCCACTCTTTCATTACGTTGAGAACTTCCTTGGCTTCCCGGTGGGGATGATCGTTCCCACTGGCTATTACGACCGCGCTAAAGGCATTTGGGTTCCATCCAACAATGGCCGCGTTGTGAAAATCGCAAGTGTCTCTAGCGGTTTAGCGACTTTGACTGGTCTGGCTGCCGATGACCCGGCAGTTTCCAATGCCGAACGCCAGCGTTTGGCGCAATTGTATACCGTTGGCCAGGAACTGTGGCGGGTACCGATTGCGCATTTTACCCCGTGGGATTGCAATTTCCCGTATGGTCCTCCGACCAATGCTGAAGCTCCGAAAGTGCAAGTCCAAAGCGCTGGAAGGAAGCCAGACAATCCTAACATCAAGTGCGGTTCGATCATTGGTTGCCAGGATCAGACTCTTGGTGAAGCTATTAGTGTGACTGGAACACCTTTCGGCTTACACTACACGAGCGATCGAGTACCCGGACGTGATGCCGGAAAAACTTTGCAAATCCCTCTTAGCGGACCAACGCTTCCTCCGGGCCTGAAACGAATCGACTTAGAAATTAAAGCTGCTGGACAGCAAATCAATAGCTCTTTCCCGGCAACGCCGAACCAAAATACGCCCTTCACCTGGAATGGTAAGGATGCCTACGGTCGCGACGTTCAAGGTGGTCAGCTTGTGACGGTGCGTGTGGGGTATGTCTACACCGCAGTCTACTACGAACCGGCGCAGTTACAACAAAGCTTCGGTGCAGTTTCTGGCAATCCCATTACTGGTAGCCGAGCGCGGCAAGAGGTCACGCTGTGGAAAGAATTCCGCGAACCTCTCGGTACGTTAATTGATCAGCGATCCGTTGGGCTCGGTGGTTGGAGTCTGACTGCGCATCATGCCTATGACCCCGTTGCAAAAACTCTCCACTTGGGCGATGGAACACGACGAAGTGCAGAGAATCTGAGCGGGCAGATTATTTCCACCGTGGCAGGCAATGGCTTCGGTGGTTTTAGTGGCGACGGTAATCCTGCAACTCAGGCTCAGCTCGACGAGCCCTATGGAGTTACGGTTGGTCCTGATGGGAGTTTGTACATCGCTGACCGGCGCAATCATCGAATTCGTCACGTCGCTTTAGACGGACGCATTACCACGGTTGCGGGCACTGATACTGGAGGATTTAGTGGAGATGGTGGGCAAGCCAGTCAAGCGCGCCTCCTCTTTCCTTCTAAAGTTGAGATTGGTCCTGATGGCAGTCTGTATATTGCGGACACTCTTAATCACCGGATTCGGCGGGTTGGGTCGAACAAGATTATTACTACTGTCGCCGGAAATGGAGTCCGGGACTTTACTGGCGATGGTGGTCCGGCAACCTTGGCGAGCCTCCATTCCCCTAGTGATGTGACGATCGGTCCTGACGGCAGTCTGTATATTGCGGACACTAACAATGTGCGGATTCGGCGGGTCGGGCCAGATGGGATTATCACGACCGTGGCAGGAACAGGGCAGTTGGGCTCTGCGGGCGATGGGGGTCCGGCCATTCAGGCGGATTTGCTTGGTCCCAGTGCAGTAGCACTTGGTCCTGATGGTAGTCTCTACATTACTGACTACAGTGGCCATTTACTGCGACGCGTAACGCCAGATGGAATTATCTCTAGAGTAGCAGGAAACAGAGCCGGTGGTTTTACTGGTGATGGCGTCCCGGCCACCCAGACACGTCTTGCTGGTCCTACTGGGATAGCGGTTAGTCCTGATGGTAGTCTTTTCATCGCGGACTTTATAAACTCTCGGATTCGATACATAGGGCAGGATGGGATTATCACTACCGTAGCGGGTACTGGCGAATATGGATTTAGTGGTGATGGTGGCCCAGCGAGTCAGGCATTCCTCGCCACGTCTCGTGGCGTAGCCCTCGGCCTTGATGGCAGCCTGTACATTGCGGACACAGGAAACTATAGGATTCGGAAAGTTGCACCTGCACTGTCTGGGTTTTCAACTCGGCAAATAGCTATTGCGTCTGAGGATGGCACGCAGTTGTACCAGTTCGACGCCAATGGTCGTCATCTGAAAACTCTCCAGGCCTTGACCGGTGAAACACTCTATGAGTTTTCCTATAATGCCACTGGCCGCTTAGTGCAAGCCAAAGACGGTAACGATAACATCACTACAATTCAACGTGACGGCAGTGGCAACCCTACGGCAATCGTTGGACCGTTTGGACAACAGACAACACTGACGGTTGACGCCAATGGCTACCTGGCGAGTATCGCTAATCCAGCCGGAGAGGCGCATAACTTCACCTATAGTGCTACTGGCCTTATGAGCGCAATGCGTGATCCGAAGAACAATGCGTATCAGTTTACCTACGATGCCCTCGGTCGGCTCACGAAGGACACCGATCCTGCTGGTGGCAGCCAGAACCTCAGCCGTGTGGAACTTGGAAACTCAGGTTTTACTGACGGGAGTAAAGGGCAGAGTTACGAGGTGACACGCACCTCAGGACTGGCCCGCTCTACGAAGTACCGGGTTGGGTATCCTAACTCTGGTCCAGCCGTAGCAGATCAAACGCGCGAGATTCGTATCAACATGTTCCCCGATGGAACAGCCAGTGCGGTCGCTTCTGGTTTGAATGGTAGTGAAGAAGCGGTTGCACCTAACAAGACTACCTCAACCACACAAGAAGGACCGGACCCACGCTTTGGTATGCAGTCGCCCATTGCAACAAGTGGGAAGATTATGACGCCAGGCAACCTCACCCTCAATGCTACCGGAGATCGAACGATCCTTCCCGCGAGTCCCAGTGACCTGTTTAATTTTACTTCACTAACTGACACTGCGACGATTAACGGTCGTAAATACACAAGCGTGTTTGACAAAGCGACTCGGACGTTTACCAATACCTCACCTCTCGGACGTAAGGGTACGACGACGATTGATAATCTGGGACGTGTTACGCAATCGCAGGTTACCGGCTTGGCCGCTAACACGGTTGGTTATGATGGGAAGGGACGAATCAGTAGCGTATCGCAAGGCGGACGTTCGGTTACGTTTACCTATGATACCAATAGTTATCTGGCTACTGCGACTGATTCATTAGGGCGAGTGACCAACTTCGCTCATGATGCTGTTGGTCGTGTGACTTCACAAACGTTACCGGGCAATCGTGCTATCACTTATGGTTATGATGCGAACGGCAACCTCACCTCTCTTGCCCCACCCGGACGATCGGCGCATACGTTCACGTACACGCCGGTTGACCTACAAGCGACGTACACCGCACCGAGCGTCAGTGGCGGTGGTACGAACCAGACCCTTTATACCTACAACATTGACCGACAACTTGAGCTGATCACACGGCCAGATGGCAAGACTATTAACCTCAATTATGACGGTGCAGGTCGTGTTGCCGCGCAAGTGATCGGACGTGGAAGCTACGGTTACGGTTACAATACAACGACTGGCAATCTGTCGAGCATCAGCTCTCCAGGTGGTGTCGGACTTGCCTACACCTACGATGGCTCGTTGCTCACTGGCACAACCTGGACCGGCCCGATCGCTGGCAATGTAACGCGGACGTATGACAACAACTTCCGCATGACTTCCCTGTCCGTGAACGGCGCCAATCCGATCAATCTGACCTACGATAACGATAGTCTGTTGACCGGTGTTGGTGCGCTGAGCTTAACCCGCGACGCACAGAACGGCTTACTGACCGGTACGACAATTGGTGTAGCAACTGGTGTCAAAGACACTCTCAATTACAACAACCTCGCCGAGGTCACGACTTACAACGCAGCTTTCAACACAACGAGTCTGTACAACGTCACCTACGCGCGTGATGGCATCGGGCGTATTACGACCAAGACCGAGACTATCAACGGTGTGACTACCACATTCACCTATGCATACGACCTCGCAGGCCGCCTCATAGAGGTTAAGCAAAACGGCGCGACGGCCGCCAGCTATACATACGATAGCAACGGTAATCGTCTCGCTGGTCCAGGCGCAGCCACGGTCTACACCTATGATGCTCAGGATCGGTTGCTTACTGCTGGGAGCAGTACATACACATACACTGCAAACGGCGAACTCCTAACCAAGGTGACGGGAGGGCAGACCACGACCTACAATTATGACGAACTCGGCAACTTGATCAGTGCGTCATTTCCTGGAGGAACGCAAATTGAGTATGTCATCGACGGTCAGAATCGACGCATCGGTAAGAAGGTCAACGGTGTCCTCCAGCAAGGCTTCCTCTATCAAAGCCAGCTTAGGCCAATCGCCGAAATTGATGGAAGCGGTGCGACTGTTAGCCGTTTCGTGTACGGTACCGGCATCAACGTACCAGACTACATGATCAAAGGCGGTGTAACGTATCGCATCATCACCGATCATCTTGGCAGTGTGCGACTTGTCATCAACGTCACCAGTGGTGCTGTTGCCCAGCGTATAGATTACGACGAATTCGGTAACGTCTTGGCTGATACCAATCCCGGATTCCAGCCGTTTGGCTTTGCCGGTGGGCTCTACGACCAGCACACTAAGTTAGTACGCTTCGGCGCACGGGATTATGATGCGGTGGTGGGAAGGTGGACGATGAAAGATCCGATTGGGTTTAATTCAGGGGAGCAGAATGTTTATTCATATGCTACGAATAATCCATTACTATTCATAGATCCATATGGACTAGACAGTACTCATTTTGAAGCTGCTATTTCGCATGCTCATGCTGCAGCAGCATATAGTGCTGCTGCAGCTCTCAAGGCAGCTTCTGGGATCATTCATACGGACATAGCTTTATTTTTCGGCTTCATCAAAGCTATCAATGAAGGTATAGCGTGGAACCCTAGGAATATTTCTAAAAACTGGGAGTCGAGAATCGCGGACTTTGCAAAGTCATTAAAGCAAGGTAATGCAGATTTACTGGTTGGAAAATGGGTTGCTACAGATTTCGTTGAGGAAACACTAGGAGAGCAACTCATTGATCGTCCATTAGAACACTTTGCTACTCAGGCAGGAACAGATTTGGGAACTTCATTTCTTTTGTTGGGAGACGCGATAGGAGAAGTGGGCTCTGCGTTCCAGGAAATAGGTAAAGCTATACTCCAGGATACTTCGGTATTTTTGAGGAAGAAGTGTCCTGAATAGGGGCGTCGGGTGGTCATGACCCACCCTACCTGTGATATGGTCTGTAGAATTCTGCCGTGGATTTCAACTCCTGGCTTCCCTCACGTTAGCGCTCCTTTCGTTACTCAGCAAAGTAGAGGAACAAACCCCGTGCGCATATCATTGCTCATATTAGTTGTCGGTATTTTTGCGACCCTATCGGCCCAGAGTCTCCCCGCAGGAGCTGCACCACCACAGAACAGGGCAGCTAAGGAAGAAGTTCAGCTTACTTTCCAAACACGTGGGATCACAAACAGTGCCCTAGTCTCAAAGATTTTCGCAGGTGACTTCGTCAATATTGATTTGGACCGCTCAGATAACCGGTTCGGCATCTTGTTTAACCAATACCTGGAGGCTTTTGCGCGTCACTGTTCCGCTGCGCTGCCACGAAACAAGGTCGAAATGACTAGGTAGCGGTGCATTGAATGGATGGTCACCAAGAATGGTTATGGGATAGAGACTAACCGAACCTGTAGCGAATACGAAACGGTCGGGACTAATTTGTTTGCCAAGCCTGCACTGTATGACGCACTGAATACCGTCAACAGGCAAAGGAAAGCTGACATAGGTCGAGAACTGAGCCGAACTTTTGGTGATCTCACCAGACCCGATGCAGGGTCGGCGATGGCGGGTCTCATCGGCGACGCACAGGCGATAGCGAGTGATATGATTTCTCTCGTTCAGATAAATGCGTGCACGGCTCCAGGCTTGATGCGATTTGAGGATAACTTGCGGCTTTTTGCTTTAAACAAACAGCCCATACGGCTCGGTGGTGAAGCAACTGCTTCTTCCGTGATCACGCCACCCGCAGGACAACCCTTCAAGGACCAAAACTATCGCAAACTCATTGAAGATCTGATCCTTGATGACACCAAACGCTGGGGTGCATTTGCACAGTTCATCTCCGGTAGCGTGACAAGCACTTCAATTGAGGAACGTGATAAGCTTGGTCGCCCTCTGCGCGTCATCGCCCCCTATAGTTGGGAAGGTTTGCAGGGAAGAACATCCGGACGGGTCACCCTCACGTTTTCTGATGGCCTGCCAGAATGTTTGACTTACTCTGAAACTTCGAGCGTATGCCACAGTCCCAACCGGCGAATCGTAGCCCGCTACCTGGAAGGTGGCTACAGTTACCCGGGCGTAGAGACAACAGTCAATAGAAAGCCTAGAGACGTTACGGAAACACCCGTCAGTCGTACAGGGGAGATACCGTTAGGTATGTATCGCGTGGAGAGGGATACCCAGCTCCATAGTGAACCGCATGCCAATGCCAGCATCGTCGCGAATCTTTCACGAGGAACGAAAGTACGAGTGGTGAGTCAGACTGGGTCGTATCTGGAGGTACAGTCTCGACAGGGGCGGGTACCGGGCTACATTTTACAGAACGATGTCGTCTTTCTTGGGAACCAGTAGTGCGCAGCCAAGTAGGGTGTGTAGCAGGCACCATTGAGTTGGTACGCTGCACAGCCCTTCTTTCTACGACTACTGTCGTGGATCATCGGGTGGAGGATGCCGTCCGGCGATATAATCCGCTGCCCGAATGCGGACCACACGTTCACGGTTTAACGCCAATGCATCAATCGTGGCACGCCCAGTCCGCGTACGACCGATTAAGACGGTCCCGTCAGCAGACCAGATGAAGTGATCGCTCCACTTGTGTTCGCGTGGGTTGAAGAGCGGAACTTGGTCGTGAGAAGCGCGATCGACGGCCTTGAGACGATCCGTCTTCCGCCGATTGCAGTGAAAGCAGGCCAAGGCCAAATTATCGAGCGTCGACGGGCCATCACGCGCGACTGGAATGATATGATCGAGTGTGAAACGGACATATTGCCATTGCTCTGCGGCATGGCAGTATTCACACAACCCCTGGGCTCGCTGCCGAACGCGTTGTTGTAACGAAGCAGAGATTTTCTTGCGCGCGGGCAACGCTGGCTTATCCTACGGGGTGGGCTCTTGAGCGAGATTGCGGACCACACGATTGAGGAAGCTCAGATAATCGTCCATCTCTTCGTAGCGATCCAATTCCAACGCTTCCTCTGTACTTAATTCTGTCCCCTGTTGTTTAGTTAGAAGCATTTCGATTCTCTTCTGTACGGTACTGGAGGCACGAAAGAGTGGCACCCCTTCTTCCATTTCAATCCGCACAGCGCCTTCCAATGGAAGGGATCGGGGTAAGCTGTCGAGGCGCGGAAACGTATGAGCGAGATCGGTAACCATGGCACTGGTCTACGCGACCGAGACGCCAATTGCAAGAGAGCGTTGGGTGCTACTGACGATTCTCGAAAAACGATGAATGAAAGAAAGGCCATTATCTTCTCAACTCGAAGGTAATCTCATACCTCTGGCGGAAATACGCAAAGTCTGTGGACGGCAGCCACTCAGCAAGCGTATCGTATTTCCGGAAAAATCGTTGGAACCGAGACAAATTGGCTTCACGAGAAGAAGCGGGTACTGGTCTGGGAAATATGCGAGCCCGATCAAAGTCTAAGAGCTGTGCTTGTGGCGGGTCATGTTCCAGAGAAATCAAGATGTTGGTTGGATTCAGATCTGCGTGCGCAATCCCAGCCTGATGCATCGTTGCGATTGCTTGCGCGACAATGCTCAGCACGGTGTGGCGAAGATCGGCGGTCGACTCGACGTGGAGCCAATCCCATAAGTTGTGAAATCCTATCGCTTGGCGAGTTATTAAAAATCCGCGATAGAACGGCCCTACTGTCCTTTCGACTTGTGCACCCAACACCTCGACTGTCGGCACTCCACGTTGTCGAGCTTGTTCCATGCACGACAGCTCAGCAAAAGGACGGAACGGACGATCCCAGTACAGGTCATAAATGAAATGGCGAATGAAACCACCACGACGATAGGGACGGACGATAATGGATTCCCCTGATGCGAGAGTGATGCGGTGAATAGTGCCCCGACCTGCCTGAGTGGCGATTGTGGATTGCGGATTGCGGATTGCGGATTGCGGCTCTGGCGCTTGATCGTGGGGAAAGGTTAGGGTGAGGAGTCGCTCTCCCCATTCTTCTTTTACCCACCAGACGGTGTGACCTGCACGCTGCTCGACAAACCCAGCAGGGAGAGAAAGACTCGCCATGTCAGGATTGTGAAGGAGGTGGAATGGTTGTCTTCACATTCTGTTGTTCCCACAACTTGCTGAAGCGAATGAAGACTCCGTACGCGGCAAAGAGTGCAGCGATAAGGCCAGAGATGCCATGACGCCATTCTCCTTGGCGAACGTACACGCGGACGAAGGTGGAAAACGGTGTCCAGACAAGAGCGCGATACGTCGCTTGCTGTCCCTGCGCCGCGAGGGTATCCGCTTCCGCTGAAGTCGTCGCATTGAGTGTGTGCAAGCGTTCGCGCCGCGAGATCTCGACTGAAGACGGAGCCGTAAGCTGTGGGTCGTGCGATGAGGACATAGTGATCAACCCTGTGCCGCCGTTGCCGATACCCGGTGCAGTAATTGGTCGACTCCTGTCAGCACGTCAGGTACGCTGACGTCACGCATGCAGGCATTGGTACCGAGCGGACAGGCGTGACTACCGTGACGACTGCATGGACGGCAGGACAACTCCTTCTTTTCAACGACAACCGCGTTGTCTGTATACGGACCATAGCCGAGACTGGGTGTAGTCGCACAGAAAATAGCAACAACAGGGACTCCTCGTGCAACAGCAACATGCATAGGAGCGCTATCGTTACTAATCACTACCTGTGCTTGATCTACAAGTGCCATGAATGTGAGCAAGTCAGCCTGCCCAACGAGATTTACCCCACACTGGCCCGCCTGCTGATGAACTGCCCGAGCGACTTCAGCATCATCTGGTCCGCCACAGAGAAGCACGCGACCGTAACTGGTCTCTAGACGACGCACAAGCTGAGCAAAACTCTCGATGGTCCACCGTTTCGTTGGCCATACCGACCCTGGACAGACAACAAACAATGGGTCGGTTGAAGCAATTCCATGCTCGTGCAAGCGCGCGCGCGCCTGGACTTTTGCTGCTTCCGGATACTCGACGCGAGGGGTACGATCGCACTCTTCGGGCTCTCGGCCAAAGGCTCGCATGATGCAAAGAATCCGCTCAACCTCATGTCGGTTCGTGTCGCGCTGGGCAGTGCGATGATACAAAAACCAACCTGGACTTTGCCGAAAACCGACCCGCTGAGGAATGCCAGCGAGAGCGAGAAGCAAGGCTGTGCGTAAGGATTTATGGGCAGCGACCGCAAGTGTGAAGCGTTCTTGCCGTAGCCGCTGAGCCATGCGCCACAAGCCAACCAGCCCACGTCCATCGGCCTGCTTCGCGTCGACTAACACCCGTGAGACTGCAGGATGATAGTCGAGCAGAGGTTTGGCTTGCGGCGTAGTCAAAACAGTCAGTGACTCCGGTGTGAGAGTTCTCTGCAGGGTAGTTAACAACGGGGTCGTTAGGACGACGTCTCCCAGAAAGCCTGTCTGTGCGACGATGACTCGTTGTGAACGATCCTGAAGAGAGGAATGGGACATGGGCCTCACTGATACCCGGCCCTACGTGAGAGGTAAGGCTTCGTCGATCAACATGACTGGAATGTCATCTTTGATTTGATAGGACAGCTTGCATGCCTGACAATTCAGCGCGTCTTGTTTGGCTGTTAACTCCAACTCCCCTTTACATTTGGGGCAAACAAGAATGTCTAGCAGCTCTTTACTTACCGCCATAGCTTCTCCTTAGTGAAGAGTTCCGGTGCTCCGGTCAATTTTGCGCAAACGCAAGACAAGATTATCTTCCATCAACGTCCGGGAGTCGAGCAGCCAGCGGCAGAGTTGCTGGTTCTCGTGCTTCTGTTGCGGGTCTTTTTCACGCAACTGTAGAGTATACCACGTGTAGAATTGTACAGGAAAGCCAAAGAGCAGAAACAACAGCCGCGAGAATCCTTTGATCTTACTATTGCCGATCCGCTCGATAGCCAGGCCATTCTGCTTACACAAGTAATAGAGAATGGGGAGGTCGATGGGATAATTGTGAAACCGATGGGCCTGATCTAAAGGCGTTTCAAACGGAATGAAGCGTCGTTTGGTCTTATGATAGCCACTGAAGAAAAAGTGAAAACGAGAATTCAGACGCATGATATTGGGGGTTGTCAGAATCAACACGCCACCTGGTTTGAGAATACGGGCCAATTCGCCTATCGGGATGCGATGATTCTCCAGGTGTTCGATGACTTCAACGAGCAAGACGACATCGAAGCTCGCGTCGCTATAAGGCAGTGGTTTGAGGAGATCGACGCCATAATCGATGGGAGTGCCATTCTGTGACGGTCCCGTCGGTTCGTAATTGGTACCACGAACAGTGAAACCGAGCGGAGCGACAGCTTGGAGCACGTCGCCCTCTTTGCAACTGACATCCAACAGCGCCTTTCCTGATGCAGGGATGTCAGCGAGCAGGTCTGTGACTGCCTTAATGAGAAATGGTGCGGCCATGCGTGGTCCTATCTTCGTTGCGACTGTGGTATCGTTGTTCAATGCTGGTCAAGAACGCCTCGGCAGGTTCGAGATGGAGTTGAACACGTAAGGCTCGGAGACGATCAGGTACCGGAGAAAACCGTTCAAGTTTGACGAGGTCCTTTTCGGTCGTCAGGAGCAGATCAAATGCCTCGGCCTCTTGCACGAGTTTCTGCCACTCCGAGTGCGTATAGCTGTGATGATCAGGAAATTCCACCACCCGTGCTACCTCTGCGCCAAGTTCTTTTAGAGAGGTATACAGAGGCTGAGGGTTAGCAATTCCTGTTACCACCAGGCTGCGTTTGCCAGTCAAATCAGACAACGGCTGTTCGTGCCATTGACCTTGAACCGTCTGTACGAGTGCTGAGGGCACGAGATCGGCGTGGAAGACTCGTGTTGCGTGTTGCGTGTTGCGTGTTGCGTGTTGCGTGTCGCGTTCAGCTAACGAGGGAGAGGAATGCTCTTGGATTGTTGTTTTCTTGGAGAGGATCACGGTATGGGCTCGACGTATCGACGTGAGTGGCTCACGGAAGGGGCCCGCAGGCAGGAGCCAGGTGTTGGTTGGTGCTCGTGCTGATAGCAGGACAATATCGACATCGCGCTGTAAGCGACGATGTTGGAAGCCATCGTCAAGCAGAACCACATCCGCGGCAAAGCGCTGATAGGCAAACTGAGCCGCGGCGGCGCGGTCTCGTCCGGCAATAACAACCCCAGCGAACCGTCGTGCCAGCATGACAGCTTCGTCCCCGACCTCAACCGGTGTGACCAAGGGTGTTCCGGTTTGACCGACGAGGGTAGGGCCAACCGCTGTTCCTCCATAACCACGTGTGACGATTGCGACAGTGTGTCCGCGTTGTTGCAGCGCTTGTGCGAGCCAGAGTGTCAAGGGTGTTTTTCCGGTGCCGCCAACCGTCAGGTTGCCAATGCTAATGACGGTCAAAGGGGCACGGGTCACTGGCAATAGACCCAGGTCATAGCCGAGATTCCGTGCCCGCGCGACCACAGAAAAGAGCAGAGAGAAAGGAGTGAGCGCAACCCAGCCGAGTTTTGACCAGAGACTCTGCCGTTGCCAAATACTCTCGATAAGCTTCGGAGCAAACATATCACTGCTTTCTTCTCTCTAGTAGTCAGTCATACTGAATTTGCGGGGTCGATTTCGTCATGCTCGCGCAGGCGGGCATCCAGGATCTTCAAGCAGGGGCCGCGACTTAACCTCCCTGGATTCCCGCTTTCGCGGGAATGACGCCACTACGTTCACCCCTCAGAATCAACATGACTGACTACTAGAGCCTACAGCCTGTCGCCTTTTTGATTCTTCATTCTTAACTTTTCACTCTTCACTATTTCATTTATTGTTCTCTCCACCGCCCCCTGGCCACGACGAATGACAGTAAATGCGTCCTTGCCAGTCTCTTCTCGGAGAGATGGATTTGTGAGTAACGGCAGAGCGACGCGTGTCAGGCTGTCTGCATCGGTTACCTGGAACCCGCCGCCTTCACGGATCAATTCCTCGACTACGGTTGTGAAATTGTGCGTGTATGGACCGAAACAGACCGGTACCTGCGCTAATGCTGGCTCTATCACACTATGTCCACCTGGTCCTTTGATGAGACTCCCGCCGACGAACACGAGGCTCGCAGCCGAATACAGAGAGGCGAGTTCACCAAGGGTATCAAGGAGAAAGATCTCAGTCCTAGGAGAAGAGGTTTCCGGCTGGCTTCGTTTGCTATACCGATACCCTTTCGCTTGCACGAGACGTTCAACTTCAAGAAAACGCTGTGGATGGCGTGGAGCGAGAATAAGTAACAACCGGGGAACCTGTTCTTGCAATTGACGGTAGGCATTCAACAAAACATCTTCTTCACCGGCATGAGTGCTTGCGCCGATTACAGTTGGTCGATCAGCGAGTCCAGCCTCGGCCAGGGCCGTGTGCTGATGCGGGGAGCTTTCAGTGACGCCATCGACTTTGAAGTTGCCCGTGACCACGACACGTTGCAGAGGAACCCCAGCGTGTACCAAACGCTCAGCATCCGCTTGGGTCTGCATACAACAGAGAGTGAGATCGTGAAAAATTTGCGTAAAGAGCGGCGACAGCCAATGATAGCGAGTCACCGCTCGGGCTGAAAAGCGACCGCTCACCAATATGGTAGGAACCTCTCGCCGTGCTAACGCCGAGAGAAAGTTCGGCCACATTTCAGTCTCAGTAAACAGAAAGAGAGATGGAGTGATACGCGAAAGGACACGTTCGACAAACAGCGGGTGATCGAGTGGCACATAAATCACGGCATCCGCTTCGGTAATTTTCTCTCGGGTTGTGGTGTACGCGGTCGGTGTGAGGCAAGAGAGCAAGAGTGGGCGATCGGGAAAAACCTGCTTGAGCCTGCGCAGGAACGGGCGTGTCGCGAGCATCTCGCCAACCGATGGCGCATGCAGCCAAATCGGCTTGTGACCATGCAGACGTTCAATCACCTCTGGGGGAATGAATCCTAAACGCTGGGCGAGGCCGAGACGATAACGCGGGCGTAGCGCAAGCGCGACCGCAGCAAAGGGCAGTGCTGGCAGTGCTACAGTCGTGAGGAGCAGATTATAGAAAAGTCGAGCCATGTCGTTGGTGAGGGGCATGCGCTACTCACAAGCAGATGGGTTTTCTCTACTTGAAGCGTATTCTTATCGGAAAAACGCCTCCCTCAGCGTGGTGGCAACGGCTGTGGGGTTCCTGCCACAACCACCTCACGCTCTCCAGCGGTCTTGCTGGCGAAATAGCTGTCGGCCTGTGCTGAGATTCGGTTCAATTCAGTTTCTAATTCGTGTCGTTTTTCTTCGACGACCTCTTTAGCTGCCTCGGCGGGAACGCGTATTGGGGTGCCGACGACATAGAGTATCCGACTGAAGGGAAAGGGAATCATCAGGCGATCCCAACTACCGATTGTCGCTTTCCATGCTGCACTGTACGAGACAGGAAAGATCGTCGCTCCGGTCGCGCGCGCCAGTTGAATGATGCCGGATTTCGCCTGACAGCGAGGTCCACGTGGACCATCGGGAATCACAACGAGATCATACCCTTGTTGGTACGCGTCGAGCATGCCCTTGAGGCCGCCCATCCAGCCGCGAGTTGAGGAGCCACGAACAGCACTGATACCAAACCGCTTAATGACGCGAGTAATGATTTCGCCATCGCGATGCGCGCTATTCATGATGCACGCCTTCTTGCCACGATAGGGAAACGGCATGAACAGAATCCGACCGTGCCAAAATGTGATGATGATCTGTTCCCCACGTTGCCAGTAGTCCAACATCGCTTCTCCACCAATTTGGGATTTTCGTGTCGTTGCGGCCAGGAGACGCAGTGCCCAGAAGGCGAGGGTCGACCACCAACGGATCTTGATCTCTTCACCGAAGGGGAAACGTCGCTGACGTGACTCAGGCTGAAGCGGCTTCGTAGAACTGAAGTTCATATAACTTGCGATACTGTGAATTCCGAACAATGAGCTGCTCGTGGCGTCCTTGTTCAACAATCTGACCGTTGATGAGGACGGCAATGCGATCGGCTTTGTGAACGGTCGAGAGCCGATGGGCAATGACGAGTACGGTGCGTCCGACCATCAATCGTTCAATCGCAGCTTGCACTTGTCGCTCTGATTCATTGTCAAGCGAAGAGGTGGCTTCGTCGAGAATCAAAATTGGCGCGTGCTTGAGCAACGCTCGTGCGATTGCCAAGCGTTGTCGTTGTCCACCCGATAAGGTGGAACCCAGCTCGCCGATGATGGTGTCGTAGCCGCGCGGCAAGTCCATGATGAAATCATGAGCATAGGCTGCTTGGGCGGCGGCGATCATGTCTTCGTCCGGGATGTCCGGCATGCCGTAGGCAATGTTGTTACGAACCGTATCGTTAAACAGGAATGTGTATTGTGACACGATCGACAAATGCGAGCGGAGCGACGCGAGCGTTACCTCGCGAATGTCGGTCCCATCAATTGTGATGTGACCCCGTTGGACATCGTAAAAGCGGGGAATCAGGTCTGCGATGGTGCTTTTTCCACCACCACTTGGGCCGACTAACGCGACCACTTCACCGGTGCGAATCTCCAAGTTAATGCCCTGCAGCACCCAGTCTTGGCGATAGCGAAAATACACATTGTCAAAACGAATACCCTGGCGTACCCCACTGAGCATTTGTGCGCCTGGATGGTCTTCGATTTCACTCCGTTCATCGAGTAATTCGAACAAACGTTCAGCGGCAGCGAGCCCCGTTTGAATCGCTGCGCTTGTCCGAGTCAGATGCTTGAACGGCTCATACAGGAGCAGCAGTGCAGTCAGAAAGGCGATAAATTCACCTTGAGTGCGTTCACCAGCAATGACACTATAACCGCCATACCACACGACTGCCGCGATACCGGCGGCAGCAACTAATTCGACCATCGGTGGAACGAACGCGCGTACGCGGCCTGCTCTCAAGGAATGAGAGAAGAGTCGTTTGTTTTCATTGGCGAACCGTTGGTTCTCGTACGCTTCGGCGCCAAATGCTTTGACGATGCGGTTGCCTTGAATCGCTTCTTGAAGCAGCGCCGTGAGTGAGCCGAGTGAGCCTTGCCCCCTGCGGCTGGCACGACGGACCTTTTTATACATGAGCGTGAGAGGCAAGATCGTCACCGGAAAGACGATGAAGGCCAGCAGCGCGAGAAACCAATCTTTGACGAACGCCACGATGATGAGCAGCAGCAGGGACGTAGAGTCCTTCATGATCGAGGCTGTTGCCTGCGTTAACGCTTCGCGGACGAGTGTCGTATCGTTCGTAACACGAGAGAGGATAGTTCCTGTCGGGTTACGTTGGAAATAACTCAGCGAGAGTGACTGGATGTGTGCATTCAGTGCGTTGCGTAAGTCAGCAACGATGTGTTGCCCGACATACTCGATCAAATAGGCATGGCCAAAGTTGACCAGCCCGCGAAAGAGAAAGACGCCGACGATCACCCACGGGAGAAACTGCAACGCTTCAAGATTCTTTTGCGCAAAAATGTCGTCGAACACATGCTGGACGACAAACGGCAACACACCATTGGTTGCGCTAAAGAGCAACATGCAAACAATGGCCGGAAGAAAGGCGCGCAAGAGATAGGGCCGTAAGAATGGGAAAAGACGACGATAGACGTTCATGGAGAGAATTGAGAATTAAAAATTAAAAAGGAGTGAAGAATAGGTGAGCACGACTTTTTCTCTCTGATTAATTTTTAATTTTGCATTTTACATTTTGCATTTTTGAGGTCAGCATTTCCACCACAAGGGCTGCTGCTCGTTCTGCTGCACCGCCTCCACCAAGCCGCTGGCGGACTTCACGCAATCCTTCTTGCGCTACGCTATATGCTTGTGCATCAGTGAGCAACCGCGTGGCCTCAGCAGCAATCCGGGTGGGGGTCACTTCTCCTTGGATGAGTTCTGGAACGATGCGGCGTTCCGCGATGAGATTGGGCATGCCGATAAATGGCACCCGTACGAGAAGCCGGGCCAGGGCATACGTCAGTGGCGCTAAGCGATACATGATGACCATCGGTCGTTCTAGTAATGCGGTTTCGAGGGTCGCGGTTCCCGACGCAACCAAGGCAAGGTCTGCTGCATGAACCAAATTGTACGTATCTCCCTGAATGACCCGGACTGGGGTCGGCCGTGTCTGCTGCTGTAGCTCTTCCACTTCGAGCGTATCTGCTGCCGCAAGGACGAATTGATACGCGTCGCCCAGGAGCGCTGCAGCCCCAAGCATCGGCGCGAGCAGAAGTTTCACTTCCTGTGATCGGCTCCCTGGGAGCAGGGCGATGGTGCGACGTTGTCCATCGAGACCGTGAAGTCGCAATGTTTCCTCCCGCGCGCGCGTCGGGCGTACTCGGTCAACGAGCGGATGGCCGACAAAATCCACCGAGTACCCATGTGCGGCATAGAAGGGAGGCTCAAAAGGAAACACTGCAGCGAGTCGGTCAACACGCTGAGCGATGGTGTACACTCGTCGCTTGCGCCACGCCCACACCTGGGGGCTGATGTAATAAAAGACCGGCACCCCGACGCGTTTAGCAATCTTCGCGAGACGGAAATTGAATTCGGGAAAGTCGATCAAAATAAGCAGGTCGGGGGGAGCAGTCTGCAAGATGTGCTTCAGTTGGCGATAGGTGCGGATCAACGCACCAACTTTGTCGCGTGCTTCGACTAGCCCCATCCCGGCGATGGTGGCACTATCGACCAGTGTCTGCATGCCTGCAGCACGCAGTGCGGAACCGCCAACCCCAAACACCTCGACCCCAGGGATCTGCCGTTTGAGGGCAGCAACCAAGTCTCCACCATGAATGTCACCCGAAGCCTCTCCGGCAACGAGGAGAACGCGAGGATTGGGGATTGCGGACTGTCGATTGCGGATTGCGGAATTCAAGGGTTCGATTTCACGGTTCAAAGTCTGAAGTCCAAATCTCTACGTGTGACGTCTCACGCAACATGTTTCACGGAATCTCCAAGCATCCAACAATTCGTTCTGCCATTTCTAACGCTTGCAGTCCATCTTCACCGCTCACAACTGGTTTGTTGCGATGACGAACGACGTGAAGGAACGAGCGAATTTCTTCTTCAAGGGCGTCTTCGCCGCCGACTTCGCGCTCTTCGAAGGCAATGTTGGGGAGTGCTCCTGGCTGGGAGCCTGGCTCACGCCGACAAATGCGGATGCGATGCTCACCATAATCGACTACCAGATAGGTGTCAGGCTGAAACACACGCATCTTTCGTTCACGTTTAAGCGCCACGCGACTGGCAGTGACATCTGCGATACAACCAGAGGCAAAGCGGAGGCGGGCGTTGGCTATGTCTGGTTCGGAGGTCAAGACCGGAACGCCGAAAGCTTCGATGGAGGTGACTGGCGATTGTACGAGGCTCAGGATCACATCGAGGTCGTGAATCATCAGATCGCGAACGACGTCAACATCGGTTCCGCGTTCGACGAATGGTGCGACGCGATTGCATTCGATAAAGCGTGGTGAAGTGAGAATACCGCTCAGGGATCGTAGCGCTGGGTTAAAACGCTCCAGATGGCCAACTTGGAGGATGCGCTGCTGAGCTGCCGCCAGGTCAACAAGCGCCCGTCCTTCGGCTGCGGTAACGGTCAGCGGTTTCTCTACGAGAACGTCGACTCCCTGTGACAGCAGATCGTACGCAACGGCATAGTGAAACTGCGTTGGTACCGCGATGCTCACACAATCGACTTGACCAAAGAGTTCACGATAGTCTGTGAGTGCAGTGGTACGGCACTCTGCCGCAATTTCCGTAGCACGGTCGGCATTGGTATCGACCACTGCGACGAGTGTCGCCTCTGGTTGGGCAGCATATTTCTGCGCATGAAAACGACCAAGATAGCCGACTCCCACGACCGCGACGCGCAACGGGTTTTCTGCGTACGTTGTTGACTGTTGCTGACTCACAATTTTGCGACGTTAGCACAGCTTTGCGCACGCGCAAACATGACAACGGCGACGAAGCTGATCGCCGTTGTCGTTTCTCCAGGCCAACGTCTATGCCTTAGCGATCACATCGTTGGCAAACTTTTCCATCTGCGGGTAGAGCTCGCTGTCGAATTTCGCGCGGGGGGTGAAGCCTGGCGCAAAGGTCATCAAGCGATGCACACCCACGTCAGCAAACTGCTTCACCAAATCCAGTGTAATTGGCAGTCCCGGTTGCGGGGCGATAGTGATCTCAATTTGTGAGAATTTTCGCCCTGCTTTCTCGCTTAACTCTTTGAGCAACGCAAGCTGCGGTTTGAGTGTTTCTGGTGTGTAGCGGAAACCGAACCAGCCATCTCCTAATTCGGCCACGCGTTTCAATGCGGGACGGCTTTCGCCGCCAAAGATAATCGGCGGATGCGGCTTCTGAATCGGTTTGGGGTTAAATCCGACCGGAGCAAAACTATGGAACTTCCCGGAGAACTGCGGCGTCTCGTCACTCCACAAGGCTTTGAGCATTGCAATCGCTTCACGACTGCGCGCCGCGCGATCCTTGAACGACATGCCCACCGCAGTAAATTCATCTTCGCACCAGCCGATGCCCACGCCAAATAAGAGCCGTCCCTGAGAGAGGACATCGACGCTCGCAACGGCTTTGGCGACAGCGAGAGGGTTGCGCAGTGGAAGGACAAACACACCGGTACCGAGTTTGATGGTCTTGGTGCAGGCGGCAGCGAAACCCAGCGCGACAAACGGATCGTGCAGCGCAGCCCCTGGGCCACCAGGAAATTTGCCGTCGGCAGAGTATGGATAACGGCTGGTGATTGTGACCGGGACGGCGAGGTGCTCAGGAATCCACGCTGACTCAAACCCCAGCATTTCCGCTTTTTGCGCAACCTGAACTAACAGCTCCGGTCGGGCGGTTGACCCACTACCAACACCACTGACTGCGAATTTCATAATGCCTCCTTTTAGTTTCAGAGAAAACGATTTGTTCGTTAGCCTCAGGTTTATGCAGTGACTATTGGTACGTCATTCCCGCGAAAGCGGGAATCCAGGAGCAGAGAAAAAGTGGATGTCCGCCTCCGCGGACATGACGACACAGCAGGCTTCAAAATTCAATTGACTGCATACTATATGAATTCTCCCCTCAACTCTGTCAAGGAAACTTGCTCACACAAGCAAAACCGATTACGGTACCCTCTCACTGTGATGGCGGAAGGAGAGACCCTCTTGTCTATCGATTATCCCCGGCTCCGATATATTCAGGCGGTTCCCTTTGAAGATGAAGGACGGACACGTATCGCTATCCACGATCCACTAGGCTTTGCCCAAACCTCATTGTATCTTCCCTACCATATCTATTTCGTCATCAGCCACTTTGATGGACAGCATTCGCTGGTCGATATTCAAGAAGCCTTTGCCAAACAATTCGGCCAAGTTCTCCCCCGAGAGCAGCTCAATAGCCTGATAGCGCAACTCGACGAATACTACTATTTGGATAGTGAGCGATTTGCCGCCCTGCAAAACGAAATCTATGCCGCCTTTCAGCGCTCGTCAGTTCGCGAGATGGCGCACGCGGATACGTGCTACTCCTCGCAACCCGGAGAATTTCGTGAGCAAACGGACGCTTTATTTAGGAGTCCTGACGGTCCTGGATTGCCGAGCGACGGGCAGTCCTCTCTTCCGCCAGTCCGCGGGCTTATTGTTCCCCATATCGATCTGCGGGTCGGTGGAGCAGCGTACGCGTGGGGGTACAAGGAGTTAGCTGAACGGTGTGACGCTGACCTCTTTATTCTCCTGGGGACTTCTCATTACGGAGCGCAAGACCTCTTTGTCGCGTGCGAGAAAGATTACAATACGCCACTTGGTCCGGTCAAAACTGACCGTGAGTTTATTCGCGTGCTGCAGCAAAATTGCGGCGAAGACCTGCTTGCCAGCGAGCTGATCCACCGTACTGAGCACTCGTTAGAGTTTCAGACCTTGTTCCTTCAATACGTACTTGGTCAGAGACGTGAGTTTACCGTCGTGCCGATTCTCGTGACCTCCTTTCATCACATGATCTTGACCAAGACTCCACCCGCAGAGACCCAACGAGTCGCCGCATTCATCGACGCGCTACGGGCTACTATTGCCCAGAGTGGCAAGAGAGTCTGCTTTGTCGCAGGTGTCGATTTCGCTCATGTGGGACAGAAGTTTGGCGACCAAGGACCACTCACGCAAGACTTTCTCAACTGGGTAGAAAGTGAAGATCAGCGCTTGATCCAGGCATTAGAGAACCTCGATCACGCGAGTTTCTTTGCCGAGATCGCTACGAATGGTGACCAACGTCGTGTCTGCGGCTTTGCACCGATGTATACTTTCTTACACCTCGTCGAAGCGACACAAGGAAAGCTTCTAAAATATGCTTATGCCGAAACTGCGCCACATTCTGCGGTGAGTTTTGCCAGTTTGGCGTTTTACTAAATCGGACCAGGGAAGATTCGTACACTTCCTCACTCACCGAGGGCCACTTCTCCGCTCGTCCTGAGCGTAGCGTGGCGAAGTCGAAGGGCAGCGTATCCGGGCGTGCGCAGGCTTCGACTTCGTCCTGCGGACTACGCTCAGCCTGAGCGGGTTTGGTCGCTGGTGTACCAATGTCGCGTGGTCCGATTTAGGAGCCATTTGTTCTTAGGCGAATTCTGGAAAAGAAAATCCCCCTATATCAGTCAGGAGTAGCGGGGCGGATGAAGATGTCCCACTTGGGCAACTTGGGATGACGCTCCAGTCGCGCTTCGACCGTCCGCATGGCTGTCTTGTTCAGGGTAATGCCGCGCA
>VGTJ01000098.1 GCA_016874775.1 Deltaproteobacteria bacterium | reverse complement strand
CAAAGGCCTACAGGTCTCCGACGATGAGTTTCAAGCGCTCAATATCAAACCCGGTAAGTTTCATGGCGATTGGAACTATACGCTTCTTCCTCGCTCTTAATCGGTAACTTAATTCTTGCCCATGCCTTAATTCTTCTCCATCGTCATAGTCATTCTTAGTAAAAGGAAGAGAGAAGGTCTGTCAATGTTGACCTCAACTCTGCGATACGAGTCTTATCATACGAGCCACTTTCAATCACCTTCTTCCTCCGCAGGTCCGCTGGATGAGTAAGCGTCCAGTGCTTGAAAACAGCAACTGGTAAAGCTATCACCAAATCTAAAGAGGAAGAGCTGGATAAAGAGAGTTTCCCTTAGAGGAGTGAATCTTTTCCTATGTCTATCTCGTCTCAATCCTTATCGCCGGAAGCAACTGCGGTTGTTCAGAAAGTGCCCCCGCTGGAGAATGGCGACCAATTGACTCGTCCGGAGTTCGAGCGCCGCTATGAGGCGATGCCCAACCTCAAGAAGGCCGAGCTTATTGAAGGAGTAGTCTACGTGCCATCACCTGTGCGCTATGAGGGACATGGTCGGCAGCATTCTTCGTTGAACGGCTGGTTGGTCGTATACTCTGCCTCAACTCCGGGAGTCGCGGTGAGCGATAACACGACTGTCCTCCTAGACCTGGGTAACGAACCACAACCAGGCGTACTTCTCCGAATTACTACTGGCGGTCAGTCTCACGTGACTGCTGACGGCTTTATCGAGGGTCCTCCCGAACTGGTGGCAGAGGTTGCGTCCAGTAGTGCCGCCTATGATTTGCACCAAAAGTTAGATGTTTATTGTCATCACGGCGTGCGCGAGTACATTGTGTGGCGAACGTTAGACAATGCAATCGATTGGTTTATCTTGCGCGACGGTCGCTACGACCGCCTACTTCCTAGTGAAGCGGAGATTTACAAAAGCGAGACATTCCCTGGCCTGTGGCTTGATGCTGCGGCCATGTTACAGGGAGACTTAGCCGGAGTCCTGAAAACGCTCGGCGAAGGTATCGCAAGCGTTGAGCATGGAGAGTTTGTCCAACGGATGACTCAGACCAGATAAGATTCAGACACGTTCTCTCTATCAGCCATTCGACTATACTTTGATTCGCCGCGGAACCTCGGGCTTGACTATCTGTTTAAGACTTACGATCATGAAGAAGCAGTGACTGCATTTCTCGAGAAACGGCCGGCTAAATTTCACGGGAAATAAGGGGGAAAAGTTTAGCGTAGACTCGCCGAGGAGGGATCAGAAATTTCAGGAACTGCCGATCTCTCTTTATAGAGCGGGGGGTAGCGGAAGCGGTTGCGGAAGTGGAGGTACAACATGCGCACAACGACAGCAACGAAAGCAAAAATTTCTCGTCGGTCAGTTACTGAAACGATTCTTGGCCTGTGTGCCACTGGTCGATTTGGCGTGCGAGAGGCCATCGCTGAGGCCGCTCAGCGAAAGGGACGGCAGGAACAACGGCAGCAAGCAACGCGCGCAAAACGAAAGAATACGCTGTCGGCTTTATAAACCGAGCACGTCTTTCATCGTATAGAGGCCAGGTTGCTGCGCTGGCAGCCATGCCGCAGCCCGGATCGCGCCGCGTGCGAGACATTCCCGGCTCTGTGCACGGTGCGTCAGTTCAAGCCGTTCGGCAAACCCAGCGAACACGACAGTATGATCACCAACCGCGTCTCCTCCACGTAAAGCGACAATACCAATCTCGTCATCTTTGCGTTGACCAGTAATGCCTTGACGAGCCAAGGTCGCGACTTGATCAAAGTTCTTACCCTGAGCAGCCGCAATGGCTCGACCAAGTCCAAGCGCTGTCCCACTTGGGGCATCGACTTTGAAGCGGTGGTGGATCTCAAAGATCTCGGCATCGAACCCGTCCTTGAGAATCCGCGCAACATCGGTAACAACTTTCTGCAGGACATTCACGCCAATGCTCATGTTGGGAGCGATAATCGTCCGCGTTTTTGTCGCGAGCGTTTCAGTTTCCGTTCGTTGTGCGGCTGAGAACCCAGTTGTGCCAATAACGATCGCTGCCCCGTTCGCAGTTGCGGTTCGTAAATGATCGAGCGCAGCCTCAGGAATGGTGAAATCAAGCGTCACCGTCGCTGATGTTGCCACTGCCCCATAGTTGTCCGTGATTTTCACACCGATCGGCCCAAGCCCTGCGACTTCACCGGCATCTTTGCCGATCGCCCAATGGCCCGATGCCTCAACGGCACCAGCAAGTTGCATGTCGGTATTCTCGTGCACCAGGGTCACAAGGATTTTTCCCATGCGCCCAGCCGCGCCACAGACGATGATATTCGTGGACATAATTATTTCCTCGTAGAGGACGAGTGCGAATCACAGGATCAATAATGAAACCGGTGACGACGTGTTTCGTGATCCGTGCTCTGTATCTAAACTTTGGACTTTAGACTTTGGACCTTGGACTCCGGCCCCTGTTCCCTAGATAAGCCGGTACTCTTTCAGCGTATCCTTGAGCTTGGCGAAATTGCCTTCTGCCATCGGCACGAGTGGTAAGCGTAGTTCTAACTCGCATTTGCCCATGAGTGAGAGGGCGGTTTTTACAGGAATCGGGTTGGTTTCGATAAAGAGCGCACGGATTAACGGCGTGAGCTGTAATTGTAGTTGCGCCGCCCGATCCCATTGCTTCGCCAAAGCGGCATTGGCAACCTCGGCCATTTCCTTTGGCGCAACGTTGGCTACCGTGCTAATCACCCCTTTGCCACCAAGCGACATCATCGAGAAGGTCAACGTGTCCTCACCAGAAAGGATCGCGAGGTTATCACCACACGCAAGCCGGATGTTGATCACTTGATCGATTGAGCCAGTGGCTTCTTTAACACCAACGATATTGCTGATCTCCGCCATACGAGCCATCGTCGACGGTTCAATATTCGATCCTGTGCGGCCAGGAATATTGTAAAAAATAATCGGGAAGCCCGGCACCGCTTGCGCGACGGCTTTGTAGTGTTGGTAAATTCCTTCTTGAGTTGGGCGGTTGTAATACGGTGAGATCATCAGCGCCCCATCGGCACCGACTTCTTGCGCTTCCCGCGTTAAGCGAATCGCTTCGGCAGTCGCGTTCGAACCGGTCCCGGCGACCACAGGAACGCGCTTCTTAACAGCGCCGACGACGAACTTCACAACTTGAGTGTGTTCCTCATGCGATAATGTCGCAGACTCACCAGTTGTGCCACACGGGACAATTCCATGGGTCCCGCTCTTGATGTGCCACTCGATAAGATCACCGAGGCGTTTCTCGTCGACTTTGCCGTTCTTAAACGGGGTCACAAGCGCAACAAAAGAGCCAGCAAAGTTCGTCGGTGCGGTTCCCATAATTCCCTCCAATTTCAACGTGGAACGTGTTGCGTGAATATGCGCATCGTGTCTCTTTTCCAGGATTCCACGCAACACGTATCACGCAGCACGTATTAAATCTCAATCGTCCCCTCAAATACTTCTTCTGCCGGTCCAGTCATGTAGACGTGATTATCCTCGGCCCGCCATTCGATTTCGAGATCGCCACCGCGGAGATGAATCGTTACACGACGGCTGGCTTTGCTATTCAGTGCAGCCGCAACAGCCGCAGCACATGCGCCAGTGCCACACGCCCAGGTTTCTCCTGACCCACGTTCCCATACTCGCATGTCTAACTCAGTCGGACTCACCACCCGAATGAACTCAGTATTCACGCGATCAGGAAAGAAGGCGTGATGCTCAAATTTCGGTCCGATCTTTTCTAAGTCCAATGGCTCGACGGCATCGACAAACGTGACGCAGTGCGGATTGCCCATCGACACACAGGTCACTTGGTAGGACTTGCCGTCCACTGCAAGCGGTTGATCGATCACTTGGCCTTTCGCAGCCACCGGAATCTGTGAACCATCGAGAATCGGTTCACCCATATCAACCGTCACCCGCGACACTTTCCCATCAGTCAATTCGAGGAACAGCGTCTTCATGCCAGTATCAGTGTCGATCTTTAAGGGATTCGTTCGCGCTAAACCGTGGTCATAGACATATTTGCCGACACAACGAATGCCATTGCCACACATTTTTCCGCGGCTACCGTCAGCATTGTACATCTCCATGCGCGCGTGAGCAGTGTCGGATGGACAAATCAGGATGAGCCCATCTCCGCCAATGCCGGTGCGACGATCACTCACTTTTTGTGCAACAGTTGGCGCATCTGCCACTTTCGTCGTAAAAGCGTTGACGTAGACATAGTCATTACTAATTCCGTGCATTTTGGTGAAAGGAAGCTTCATAATCAGCACCAATTCAGAATGCAAAATGGAAAATTAAAAATGAAGAATTAAAAATGGAGAATTAGGGAAGAGCGAGGGTTTCTTCGTTTTTCCTTTTTCCTTCATCATTCTACATTTTTCATTTTGCATTTTTCATTTCCTTATCCGTTTCGTCAACTAGCGCTTGGTCGGCGCCGGAGTAGGCGTTGCGGTTGCAGGAGGAGTATCTTTCCACACCAGTTCGACCGTGTTTGATGCAGCACTCGCATATCCATCAAGCGTCACAGCTTGCACGCGGTATCGATACAACACCCCCGCCGTCAGTTGTGTATCGGTGTAGCTAAATTGCTTGGCTTTGCGAAAGCGATCACGGTCGGTCACCGTGATCGTTGCAACTTGTGCGAAGCCACTGTCCTGACCTCGCTCACCCTCAGTTGCTCGTAAAACTACAAAGCCACCCAGATCATCCATCTCACTACCATCGACGTATTCCTGCGGACGACCCCACTTCAGGACAACAATTTTCTTGTTGTTGTCGATGTCGAGCGCCAAATCCCCAATTGCTTCCGGCACGATCCACTCTGGCGGGCGGACCGGGGTTTTGTGGCCGCACGCAGTGAGGAAGGTGACAGGGAACAGGGAACAGGGAACAAGGAAAAAAAGAATGGGCGAATGGGCGAATGGGCGAATGGGCGAAAAAACACCCCTAAGGCTAGGGAAGCGAAACGCAACACGCAACACATGAAACGTAAAACGTAAAACGTAAAACGTAAAACTCATACACCGATCATCCGTAACCGTCTTTGTACACTGCTGCGGGCAGTACCACCATACGAACGCCGTCGATCGACGGCAGATTCAAGTGTCATACGCGGCAAAATATCTCGTTCAATCAATGGCGAAAACCGCTTCCATTGCTCTAGCGAAAGTTCTTCTAACCCTTGCTTTGCATCCAGACACCAACGCACCACCTCTCCGACCACTTCATGCGCTTGACGAAACGGGAGGCCCTTTTCTACCAGATAGTCTGCAACATCTGTCGCTAGCGTGAATCCCCCTAACGCCGCTTCACGGAGACGGTCTTCACGGAACACTAACCGCGGCAACATCGCAGCGAGAATTTCTAGTGATCCTTTAAGCGTATCAACCGTGTCAAACATCGGTTCTTTGTCTTCTTGCAGATCGCGATTGTAGGAAAGTGGCAGGCCTTTGAGGATCGTCAGTAACGCGACCAAATTGCCATAGACACGGCCAGTTTTACCACGGATCAATTCCGCCACATCAGGATTCTTCTTCTGTGGCATCATCGAACTGCCAGTGGCAAATGCATCAGGCAACTCGATAAAACCAAACTCGCTACTTGCCCACAGTACCAATTCTTCAGCCATGCGACTGAGATGCATACCGAGGACAGCTCCGGCTGAAAGAAACTCGATCAGAAAATCGCGGTCAGCCACAGTATCGAGACTGTTCTCACTCACACGCGGGAATTTGAGCAGCTTTGCCACATGATGGCGATCGATAGGCAAGGTCGTTCCTGCCAACGCGCCAGCACCCAGCGGCAACACATTCACCCGTTCACGGCATTGTTGCAGTCGTTCATTGTCGCGCCCAAACATCTCATAATATGCTAACAGATGGTGAGCCAGCGTCACCGGCTGCGCCCGTTGGAGGTGTGTGTAGCCGGGAATAACGAGATCCCGATATCGCTTCGCCATACGGGCAAGTTGGTTTTGCAAGGCGCTGAGCAATTCAATGATATTGGCGATCTCATCGCGCAAATAGAGGCGCACATCGAGCAACACCTGGTCATTACGGCTGCGGGCCGTGTGCAATTTCCCACCGACAGGGCCAACACGCTCTGTCAGTCGCCGCTCGATCGCCATGTGGATGTCTTCATCAGATGGAAGAAAAACAAATTTCTCCGAGCGTAGCTCCTGTTCAACAGCTCGGAGCCCTTTGACGATCTGATCACCCTCAACGCGTGAGAGAATCTTTTGTTTCACGAGCATCTGACAGTGGGCAATACTCCCGCGGATATCATAGGGCGCCAGTTTCTTGTCGAAATGCAGCGACGAGGTGAACGCCTCCATGAGTGGATTCGCCCCCTCGGCAAAGCGGCCAGACCAGGCTTTGGATTTCACTTTAACTGCTTGTGTCATAAACTGCAGTCAGCGATCAGCTCTCAGCGATCAACTCTCAGCAAAAAACCAAGAGCGCAAAAAGCTGACTGCTGAAAGCTAAGAGCTAAAAGCTATTTTTGCGCCAACGCCCGTAATCGTAGACGCAATGCATTGAGGCGAATGAAACCCTCAGCGTCGGCTTGGCGATAATCCCCACCTGCCTCGAAGGTTGCGACATCAGGGTTGTAGAGGGTCTTGGAGGATTTGCGGCCAGCGACGCTGACGTTGCCTTTGTACAATTTGACTCGCGCTGTGCCAGTAACATTCTTTTGTGACTCGTCAATCGCTGCTTGCAGCATCTCCCGTTCTGGCGCGAACCAGTACCCGTAGTAGACCATCTCTGCATATTGCGGGATCAACGAATCACGGACATGCATCACTTCTCGATCAAGCGTGATCGACTCAATCGCTCGGTGAGCAGCATGCAAGATCGTCCCCCCTGGAGTTTCGTACACACCGCGTGACTTCATGCCGACGTAACGGTTCTCAACCAAATCAAGCCGTCCAACTCCGTGTTTGCCACCGAGAGTATTGAGCTTAGCAAGCAGTGCGGCGGGTGAAAGTTGTTCTCCATTGACCGCGGTCGGGTTCCCGGCGGTGAAATCGATCTCAACATATTCCGCTTTGTCTGGTGCTTTTTCAGGAGAAACTGACAAGACAAACATGTCATCATACGGTTCGCGCCACGGGTCTTCGAGAATGCCGCCTTCATAGCTGATGTGTAACAAGTTACGATCAGTGCTGTAGGGTTTCTCTTTGGTAACCGGGATCGGGATGTTCCGCTCTTCAGCATAAGCGATAAGGTCAGATCGAGAACGCATATCCCAGGTTCGCCACGGCGCGATGATTTTGATGTTCGGCTCAAGTGCGTAATAGGTCAGCTCAAAACGCACCTGATCGTTGCCCTTCCCGGTTGCCCCGTGAGACACCGAATCCGCCCCTTCTCTACGGGCGATTTCAATTTGCCTTTTTGCAATCAGCGGTCGGGCAATCGACGTTCCCAGCAGATACCCGCCTTCGTAGAACGTGTTGGCGCGCAGCATGGGAAAGACGAAGTCACGGACGAATTCCTCGCGCAGATCCTCGATGTAGATCTTACTCGCGCCAACTTTCTTGGCCTTTTCTTCAACCGGTGCCAATTCTTCGCCCTGGCCGAGATCAGCACAGAAGGCGACAACTTCGCATTTATAGGTATCGATCAACCAGCGCAGGATGACCGAAGTATCCAACCCGCCGCTATACGCGAGTACAACTTTCTTCACATCAGCCACAACGAAACACTCCTGGAAAAAAGTGCGAGAACCGTACCACGCACGCTCTGGCAAGACAACGGCAAGAGCAACAGTCCGCCTGGCAACCTGAGCGTCATTGCACAGAGTCATCCTTATGATAATCCTGTTGCAATTTCATGGTCGAGCTTTCCCGCACGTAGCACTGAACCCTATGCGCCCTTGGACCTCATCTGTCCGAAAGAACACTCTGCTTGTGACTTTTCCTGAGAGGTACCGCGTTTTGAGTTGGGCTCCATTGAACGGTGGACTGGTCGAAGCGCGCACTATGCTCAACCATCAAGTCAATATTCACGAGTATCCAACAGCAGAACCGGAGGTCTATCTGGACACTCTGGCTCGACAACTCAATGTAGACTTGCCCGTCGTCGGTCTCATGACTGGCGTGCTGATGGAACGTCTAGTGCAAAAGAGCGTACGACATGAGGGCCTCCAGATTGAATGCTTTGCCACAGTCGGACTCAGCAATGCCCTTGCTGTCGGCGATTCAGCCACTTACGATCAGCAGCTCAGCACGATCAATCTCATCATCGCGGTGAATCACGCGCTGACTCCAACTGCAATGATTGAAGCGGTACAGATGGTGACTGAAGCAAAAGTTAGCGCGCTGCATGAGGCAAGAGTGAAAAGCACAGTCTCAGACGCACCGGCAACTGGAACAGGAACTGATTGTGTGGCAATAGCCTGTCCCATTGCAAAACCAGCCTACAGTTATTGCGGGAAGCACACCAAGTTGGGAGAACTCGTCGGTCGCGTAACTCTGCATGCGGTCAGTGAGGGGATACAAAAGACGAATCGTACGTAGCTCGTATGGACTACACCCTCGTCCTCATTCTCGCCTTTGCCCTCGATGCCGTTATTGGTGATCCGCACTGGCTGCCACATCCAGTACGGCTTATCGGCAAAGCAATTACCTATTGGGAAAATCGTATACGTCGAACCGCAAAGGCGTCGACTTCAGACTTTCAACGTGGCGCGACCCTCGTCACCATCATCGTTCTTTGGACCTATCTACTGACCGCATTGGGTCTCCATTTCTTGACACTGTGGTCGTGGTGGGTCGGCACTGCGGTCACCATTTTGTTGGGGTCACTTTGTCTGGCACGGCGCAATCTGAAGGAGCATGCCCAGGCAGTGCTTGCTCCTCTCGCGAATGGAGACATGGCGGCCGCACGTGCGATGCTCGCGCGCATCGTCAGTCGAGAGACCTCAGCGCTGTCAGCAACTGAAGTAATTCGTGGCACCGTCGAATCGGTAGCGGAGAATAGTTCAGACGGTGTCATCGCTCCGCTTTTCTATATGTCTATTGGCGGCGTGCCGTTAGCTATGGCCTACAAAGCCGTGAATACGTTGGATTCGATGATCGGCTATCGTACAGAACAGTATGAGCAATTCGGCAAGGTCGCCGCTCGGCTCGATGACGTAGCCAACTATATTCCTGCCCGGCTCACTGCATTAGCATTGATTGGTGCGGCATGGATCGGTCGTCAACGAGGACACCGATACGACGAAAAAGAGGCTTGGCGTATCACCTGGCGTGACGGGCATAAGCACGACAGCCCAAATGCTGGTTATCCAGAGGCAGCGATGGCAGGAGCGTTAGGGATACAACTCGGTGGACCAAGTCGGTATTCTGGCGAAGTGCATGACAAACCAACTCTAGGTGATGCTCGCCACACCCTCCATCCCGAGCATATCACGCAAAGTTGTGAGTTACTCGACGTGGCGAGCCTGCTTATGCTCGCGCTCTGTGTCATCCTCGCGGTGCTGTAAATGCAAGAATTCTCGTGCGCACAGTGCACGCTACTCCGAAGGAACCAATGTGAGGAAGCGTGAGTTCGACGCAAGACTCCCAAAGCATGGCGGCAACGTCCACGCCTTCGCCCGGGCGCATGGACTGCAACCAGACGAGGTGCTCGACTTTAGCGCCAGTATCAATCCCCTCGGGTGGCCACGTGGAGTTGCAGCCGCATATCGAAAGGCATTGTCACAAGCAGTTCACTATCCCGAGCCGTATGCAGAAACTTTAACGACGGCACTCGCAAACTACCATGCGCTCGATCCTACGTCACTCTTAGTCGGGAACGGTTCAACGCAATTGATCTATCTGTTTGCCAGGGTATTGGCTTCACAAAACGTGCTAATCATCTCACCCACATTCAGCGAGCACGAGTCAGCGTTCCGCCTGGCAGGAGCGTCAGTCTCCCGTTTCTACTTACGACCTCCAGCCTTTGCGTTGCTGCCCGAGCAACTGCAACGCAAACTGGCCGAAGGATATGACACTGTCGTATTGACGAACCCGAACAGTCCAATTGGGGTACTCGTTCCTCGTGCGACGGTAGAGACAGTTGTTCGTCAATGTCGTCGAATGCGGATACGCTTGCTCATCGATGAAACTTTTATCGATTGGGTTGAAGAAGAGTCGGTAAAAGAATTGGCCACCCGACACGCGTCGCTCATCGTGCTGCGGTCGATGACGAAATTCTTCGCGCTTCCTGGACTTCGGATCGGCTATACGATCGCCCATCCCCGTGTCATTGCTCGCTTACGTCAACAATTAGAACCGTGGTCAGTAAATAGCATTGCGCAAGCTGTGGGAGTCGCGTGCCTTGCTGACTCGCAGTTTGCGCAACGTAGTCGTGCCATTATGGAACGCGAGCGCCGCTGGTTTGCGCAGCAGCTCGCCACCATCGCCGGGTTTCGCGTCTTTCCTTCTCAGGCCAACTTCCTGCTTGTGCAACTGGAGCATCGTAGACTTACTGCTGCAGACCTGAGCCACAAACTCGCAGAACACCACATTCTCATTCGCGATTGTGCGAACTTTCCAGGTCTGGGAAAACAATACTTCCGTGTTGCCGTGCGCCAACGAAAAGAAACTCGACGTTTGCTCGCTGCACTGATGGATATCGTCAGAGGAAGAAGTGTGGTAAGGGAACGCTGATGGGACTGACCTACATTCGCGCAAAGATTCAGCGCCCCGATGGAAAAGGGCGTCCCCAAACAACTCGCTTTTTTGTAGATACGGGCGCTGTCTACACCGTCCTGCCGACAGCGCTCTGGACTGCGCTGAAGTTGAAACCAGAACGCTTTCTAGAATTTTCTCTTGCGGATGGAACAACTATCACCCGCGGTGTTTCCGAATGTCGCTTCACCATAGAAGGGTTCAGTGCAACCTCACCGGTTGTACTTGGGGAAACTGAAGATGCCCCGCTCTTAGGAGCCGTTACCCTGGAAACGCTAGGCCTCATGATCAACCCACTCAGTCGGGAGCTGCTACCAATGCGACTATTGCTCGCACGTGCGGGAGCGCCCCGTTAACACACAATGTAAGGTCAAAAGAGGCCGAGACTACGCAAAGAAGCGGTTGCCTGGGCGTGGCAACCCTAAATTCTCCCGCAACGTCTTCCCTTCATACTCACGACGATAGATCTCACGCCGTTGCAGCTCTGGCACGACCAGATTGACAAAGTCATCGAGCCCACCAGGCAGATAGGGAAACATGACGTTAAAACCATCACACGCCTCGGTAAGCAACCATTCTTCCATCTGATCAGCGATCATAGTTGGCGTACCAACAAAGGCTGAGCCAGCATAGCCGCCGATACGCTGCGCTAATTGGCGTACGGTCAAATGCTCACGCTTTGCCAGTTCTATAGCCCGCTCGCGGCCACTCTTACTGGCGTTGGTTTCAGGGATCTCAGGCAGCGGACCGTCTGGGTCGAATTTTGAGGCATCATGACCAAGCGCAATCGAAAGTGACGCGATCGCGCTATCATAATGGACGAGGCTGTCGAGTCGCGCACGTTTCTCTACTGCTTCCTGCGCAGTTTCACCAATGACGACAAATGCACCTGGTAACACTTTGAGATGTTCGCGCGGACGACCGAGTTTCTCCATGCGGCCTTTGACATCGGCGTAGAAAGCGCGCGCATTCGCGATACTTCCCCCAGCCGCAAAGATCATCTCTGCTGTCTCCGCCGCAAGTTGGCGACCCGCATCTGATGCACCAGCCTGCACGATAACCGGCCAGCCCTGTACGGGACGCGCGATGTTGAGCGGTCCGCGAACTTTGAGAAATTCACCTTGGTGGTCCAAGACGTGCATCTTCTCTGGATCAAAATAGGTGCCGGTTTCCACGTCACGAATAAAAGCATCATCGGCCCAACTGTCCCATAAACCAGTGACCACGTCGAAGAACTCACGCGCGCGACGATAGCGCGTCTCATGTTCAACATGTTCTTCCAGGCCGAAGTTCATCGCTTCATGGGGGTTACCAGAGGTGACAACGTTCCAGCCCGCGCGTCCCCCACTGATGTGGTCAAGCGAGGCGAATTTACGTGCGATATGGTACGGCTCGTTATAGGTCGTCGAAGCCGTCGCGATCAGTCCAATGTGTTCGGTGACAATCGCGAGCGCTGGTAGCAACGTCAATGGATCAAAGGAGGTCGTTGTCGCACTCCGCTTGAGTGCCTGGATTGGCATATTCAGCACCGCAAGATGATCAGCCATGAAGAAGGCATCGAACTTCCCGCGTTCAAGCGTTTGCGTGAGACGTTTGAGGTGTTGGAAATTAAAGTTCGCATCTGACCACGCACCAGGATAACGCCAGGCTGCGGTATGAATGCTGACTGGTCGCATGAACGCGCCCAAGTGCAATTTACGTGAGTGAGTCATACAATCTCCGTTTCTCCTCGCCCTCGGAAATATTTCTTCATTTCAGCAAAACTTTGCCGCTGATGATACTGCAATTCATCAAGCGGGTAACGATACGCTCGCCCGTACACACAATCGAACCGCGCACGGCAATAGTCAACACAGTCGGTCGTCACTTGGAGTCGATGTTGTACACAGGCCGGAATGTCCCAGCCTTTTTCGGCAGATATTGCAGATGCAGGACAAGCGGTGACACATGCACGCTCGACACAGGTTGGACATGGGTCGAAACCCGCAGCAGCCGGTTCCGCGTACAGCTCTTGGTCGATCAGCACCACAGCTCTGAGCGCCATCCACGGTCCGTATACAGGATGAATCGTCACTCCCAGAATGCTCGGTCCAGCCAGACCAGCAGCACGTGCCAGATGCATGAATGACACCGGCTCAGTCCAAAAGCGAAAAGGATAGCAGTAACGATAGCGAGCTTCTGTACGGGTGAGGATTGGCGTCAGCGTGCTCTCGATCAGTTCAACCGTGTAATCATCAAGTGGGTGTTCGTGCTCCTGGAGATAATTCGGATGCTCTGCGCAGTAGGCACGGAACCCGTGCCAGAACTGTCCGCCACCATTGCCAATCACAACGAGTGTCTTTACCCCAGGTAACAGTGAAGCGATATGATACTGCGATGGTACGAGTGCTTCATAATCCGTCACCGTTGTCGTACCGATGAGATTCACACCGCGGGGTGCAAGTGCTGTTGTTATACTGCGAATGAGGTTCACTCTCTGTCCCTTCACCTACGTCCGTCTTTGCTCAGGCTGCTTCTATCACTAGTCGATTGGCTCGCATATCAGCAACGATATAACGCGAGCCGACATAATGACACACCGCGGCAAACACATCAGCAATCGGTGCGATCAAGAGCATATACTGCAAGAACAGCGGATCGCCGCTCAAGTCGGTCAGCTTGCCAACTAACAAGGGGGAAATGCCAGCGGTAAAATTAATACACAGCACATACACTGCTACTGCTAACGAACGCAGCTCTGGTCGCACCAGATCATGGACCACTGCCGCAGCGGGGCCGAACCAAATCGAACTGACTGAGCTGCCAATCACAATCAGTGGGATAAATAACCACGGCGAGGGAACAAAGAACATAGCGACCAGTAAGGGAATGACCACGACACTACGAACCACGAGGATGAGCATACGCGCATCTTTGCGCTTCTCCATCCAACGGTCCGCAATAATCCCGCCGAGAAAGGTCCCGAGCAAACCAGCGATGATGGCACTCACACCGGTGATCATCCCTGCCGTTTCTACACTCATACCACGGACGCGGACCAGAAATGTCGGCAGCCACACGGCATAGGCATTCACCGAAAAACCAATAATCGCCATCGCCGCAAAGTGCCAACGCAAAGACGGCGTCGCACGAAGGATCGCAAAAAAATCCTTCATCGCATGAGAGGTCCCGGTCGTGGAAGCTGAATGACCTTCATCCATTTGCCCGCGTATCGGTTCTTTCAACGTCGCTACAAGCAGTGCTAACAAGAGCCCCGGTATCCCCAACAGCAAGAATGCCCAGCGCCATCCCCATTGCTGCGCAATGTAGCCACCAAGGTATAATCCCAGACCATGCCCAATCGGGACTGCACAATTAAACGCTGCCAGAATTGTTGAACGTCGCCTTGGAGGGAAGTAATCGCTGAGAATCGTTTGTCCAGCCGGAGCACAGGAAGATTCGCCAATCCCAACTCCGACTCGTACGGCAAATAATGACCAGAAACTGCGCGCCACTCCTGACAATGCGGTGAAACCACTCCAGATCGCCAAACCAATAGTGATAAGGCGGACACGATTCCAGCGATCTGCCAGCCAGCCAAGGGGAATCCCCATAAAGCTGTAAAAGAGCGCAAACGGTAAGGCTCCTAGTGCTCCAAGCTGTGCATCCGTCAGTTCCAAATCCTTCTTAATCAGCGGAAAGAGGATGTAGACGACCTGGCGATCGGCAAGGTTGAGAATGTTGACACAGAAGAGCACGGCCAGGACGTAGTAGGCATAACGCGAGGCGTCATCAGTGCGTGGCATGTTCCCCTCACCCTCCACCTCGCTTCCTAATACGTTACACGCACCAAAAACAACCCCTGTGGCGGTGCATTGACTCCAGCCCGCCGACGATCACGAGCAGCAAGAACCGCAGCAAAGTCTGCCAGCGAGGTCGCTCCTCGGCCAACACCTACAAGTGTCCCAACGATGTTCCGCACCATGTGGCGCAGAAACGAACGGCCTTCGACCTCATAGATGAGGAAGTCGCCCTCATGGCGGATCTCGCTACGCAAAATAGTCCGCTGCGGGTTGTGTTCAACACTGTCTGCACCTTGAAACGAGGAAAAATCATGGTCGCCAATCAGAAGCAGTGCGGCTTGTCGCATAGCTTCAATATCAAGTGGAAACGACACATGCCACGAATAGCGCTCCCAAATGGCCGAGCGCCATTGATGATTCCAGATTTGATAGCGATACGTACGACTGCGTGCGTCGAAGCGTGCGCTAAAATTTGCCGCTACTTCCTCAACCTGTGGGACGGCGATGTCAGAGGGTAGTAGGCCGTTCAATGCTCGTTGCAAATGATAACAGTCGATGAGCCGCTCGGTCGTAAACGAGGCGACTTGCCCGAGCGCATGAACACCAGCATCGGTACGGCCAGCAACTTGCACGCGTATCGCGGTGTCACAAATACGCGACAGTGCCGCTTCGAGCGCGCCTTGGATGGTAGGAGCGTGCTTCTGCAGTTGCCAGCCATCGTAATTGGTGCCGTCGTATTCGAGTGTGAGCTTGAAGTGCAATCTGAAAAGACCCCGGTAGGGGCGTACATCTGTCACTGGTCACAACTTCAGAGTCCGGCCTGGTGTTTCAGGCACAGCACACCGTCGCCAGGTTCCTTCTCCCACCGGGAGAAGGTCAGGATGAGGGGATCGAGAGCGCTCCGTCCTTTTATTTCATCCCCTCACCCTAGCCCTCTCTCTGAGGGAGAGGGAATTTTTCGCTGCTAAGTGCTTAAGTTGTGACCAGTGCACAGCTGTGCGCCTCTACAGTTACGCAGGTTTCACCTGCCCACCGCGGTGCTTGCTATAAATGTTATCACGCCATGTGAAAACCGAAGCGAAGGCCGGCTCGCGAGCCTCGTCTGATGTGAACACCGCTCGAACCGGAGGAGCAACAACGTAGATATCATCTGGTGGAGGATTCACGACGTTCAGTAAACTCGCCACGGTAAGGTCAGCGCGAGTGAAGGAATCGCCAACTAAATAATTTCTTCCCTCTACAGCGTGCTTGAGAATCGTGAGTTGTCGTTGCACCGCCGTCTTGGCATGTTCTTCTGCATACGGTGAGTACTGATACTTCTGACCCATGAACTGGCCACCTTGACGAAACTGCTCGTTATCTGAGCGGAGGAATTTGCCAAGGATCAGAATGCGGCCTTGCGGCCCTAGCACCCAATCCATCAATTCTTCCCACATCACGACTTGCGCACGATCTTTCTCTGATTTCGGCATCAATGCAGGTGTTGGATGTTGTTCTTCTAGCCAGTTGAGAATCGCCGTCGAATCAGGAATCACTTTGCCATTGGCGAGGAGAACCGGTACCTGCGCTTGACCAGTTTGCTTCTTGAGATTCTCTTCACCAGCACCGATCTGATAGTCCTCTTTCTCATAGGGAACTTTTTTGTAGTCGAACCCCCACCGTGCACGTTCTGACCACGGCGACTGATACAACTGAATCATTTTGACAGTGCTCATGCTGCCTCCTTCGTTTGAAGCTTCTCGGAATAACCACACCCGCTCGGCGTTGTCATTCTGAGCGCAGCGAAGAATCTCTTTGCAAACGCTGAAGAGAGATGTTTCGCTGCGCTCAACATGACATGGTTGCGACTGTTATACTGTAGACCAATCCCCCTGAACAGGGACGTTCCCCTCAAGTGTGTGCACAAACGGCTCCCACCCGAGTCGTTGTCGTCGCGCAGCGATATGCGCTTGGTACGGACTTGCAAGGAAGTCACCGTAAAAACGCTGAATCGCCGCAGCCAGGGATGCCGGTTCAGGCTCAGCCACGAGTCCGGTACGTCCATCTTCAACTGCGTCAGCCAGTCCACCAACCCGACTGACAATCACTGGTTTGCCAAATTCGTAGGCTAACGTAATCGACATACTTTGCGAAGCCGCACGATACGGCAAGACCAGCGCATCACTGGCAGCAAAGAGATCCGGCCATTCAGACTCACTGATGTAGCGATTATGAATCTGCACCCGGTCTGTGATTCCCAAAGTGCGAATCAGATCGCGATACTGTTGCTCAGGTTCGTAGAACTCCCCTGCAAGCAACAAGGAAATCTGCGGTTCGGTGGTCACCTGAGCAAGCGCACGTAGCAGGATATCGACACCTTTGTAATGGCGCACATAACCGAAGAAGAGCAGCACGTGGCCTGTCACTCCTAGTCGCTGCTGAGCTTCTTGGCGAGACGGTAACGTCCGCTCCGTTGCCAACATCGGGTAGTCAACGATGTGCACCCTGGCCTTGGGAGCCAGCTTAACCGTGAGGTCATATTCCGAGCGGGCATGGACGACAATCATATTGCACAAACGAGCGATCAAACGGAGCGCCACATCCTGCCCCGGTAATGGCTCATGCGGACGAGTGTTATGAGAAATCAAAATTCGCGCGACCTCAGGGCAACGCCACCGCAAGAAGGCAAGAAGCGCTGCATAACTCGGAGTGAAAAACGGGTGCCACCACTGAAAGGCGACCCGGTCGGGGTGCATGCGTACGATCGTTTGTGCGGTAGTCCACCAGTTTAACGGATTGACGCTATCGAGTAACTGTTGAGCGCGGAACGAGCCAGACGAAGCTTGTTCTGCATCGACCTGCGAACGACCAGGAAAGATCAACGACGGGTAGAGACGGCGGAAACTCACTTGCTCGACAGCATGGCCTGCCAGTTCCAGCGCATGTGCAAGCGCGTCATTCTCGATCGCGATACCTCCACGTAATGGAGCCGACGGGCCAACGAGCACGAAGCGCATAATGTGACTATAGAGTTTCTGTACGCTGATCGTCGAACTTACGACGAAGAGGAGTTCGCAGCACGAACGGTGGTCTTGGCGCGGTCAAGGGGTCGAGGACCTTTGGTCTCACTATTTGTCATGATTCCAGGAATCTCTTCATCGATACTACAGTCCTCACGCCGCCCACTGAGGTAGATCAACAGCTCGGCCAGGAGGCCGAAAAAAATGAACTGCAAGCCTGAGAGTAACAAGAAGATCGCCACCAGAAAGATCGGGCGGTTGCCAACCCATTGCCCTTGCAACCAGCCGATGCCAAGAATGACAAGGATGTAGAGTCCAAAAAATTCGCACGCTAAGCCCAGAAGTCCGAAAAAATGTAACGGCTTGTGGGTATAGCGACCGAGCATCACCAAAGTAATAAGATCGAAAAGGCCGCTGAGGGTACGACTCCAGCCATAGCGAGACTCGCCATAACGTCGCGGGAAGTGTTCCACTGGAATTTCCCCCACCAGAAACCCACGTTGCCGCGCGATGACGGGAATGAAGCGATGCATTTCGCCATAGAGACGCATCTCTTGCACGACCTGACGGCGGTAGCCTTTAAGGCCGCAGTTCATGTCATGCAGTTTTAGGCCAGTCATACGAGCCGTCACAAAATTAAAGAGACGCGAACCGAGGATGCGTGACCATGAATCTTTCCGTTTCTGTTTCCAGCCACAGATCACGTCGTACTGTGATCGTAACTGGTCGAGCAATTGAGGAATTTCCTCTGGCGGATCTTGCAAGTCGGCATCAATAGTAATGAGGTAATCCCCGTGTGAGCGCGCGAAGCCTTCCGACAGTGCCGCAGCTTTCCCATAGTTACGGCGGAAGCGCACCACGTGCAGGTGAGCGTACTGGGCGCTGAGTTCACGCAGGACAATCGGAGTGTCATCAGTACTGCCGTCGTCGATGACGATAATTTCATAGGAACTCACCACGTTTTGCAGGACCGCGTCGACTCGCTCAATTAACTCAGCAAGTGATGCCGCTTCATTCAACGCTGGAATAATGACCGAGACACTTCCCTCCGCCATACCGTACGCCCCTACCCCTTCAGTTTTCACTTTGAGTGACTGCTTTCGCTAGGCTCGTGGTTCGCCACTACAACCGGAAGCCGCTGTTGCATTCCCGTCAAAAACCCCTTTGTCCACATCATATATCCTGGCAGAAGAATCGGCGAAAGGCGGAGGTAGCGAAGAAAGGTGGCACGATCCTGTCGCAGCAGCCTCCCGCTGGTTCGTAGGAATCGCACCATAGGCAACGTGCACGCCAACACGCGGTGACGTACGAACGCTTGCCCTGGGATGGCGACAGTCCGACGTGCAATTGCCGACCCTACGCCAAGCAGCCGTTGATGGCGAAGGAATGAAGGATAATCAGTGCGATTGAGATGAGTGACGACAATCGTGGGGTCAAACAAGAGACGCTCTCCTCGTTGGCACAGCAAAAAATTGTACACCTGGTCCTCGGCGCCAGGCGGCACAGCCACAAATGGGCCGACGGTGGTGAAGGCGTCACGACGAATGCAGATATTACAGTGTGGGATCATGGCCACTGTGCGTGCGTGTCCGAGCGGCATGAACTCGTTGAATTCAATCAAGTAACTCGCTGTTCCGACCGCATTCTCCGGCGTACCATTGCCGATTGCACCACCCACGATCGCATAGGTGCCACGCTGGTGATGCGCCAACAAACGAGCTAACCAGTCGGGTGGCACAATACAGTCCTGATCGGTAATCGCGATATACGGGGCACGAGTATGTGCCACACCAATGTTGCGTGCAGCAGACTGATGGGTTTGTTGGTCGAGGCCGATAACCGTCACTGCGGGAAAGTCTTGACGTAAACGTTCAGCGGTTCCATCGGCAGAACTATCAACTACGACCACTTCATATCGCCCCACGCCTTGCTGAACTAACAGCGAGTGCAGGCAACGATCGATGAGTTCTCCAGGGCGAAACGAGGCAACGACAACCGCACAAGAGAGTTCGGCAGTCGACGGTCGACAGTCAGGGGGAGTGTCGTTTGACATGTTACTTGTCGCCGCTCGTAGAAGTTGGAGTGAAAATTATCAGGTGCTGCCGAGGCAAAAAATCGAAAACCTGTTGAAATTGAAACCCCATCGGTTCAAGTTCGGCTCGCACTTGCGCAAGCGTCATCTTATGGTCGGGCTTGATTGGCACGGTCGGATCTTCCCCACGATACTCAATAAGAACGAGTCGCCCACTGGGTTTGAGTGCGCGGTGCACTTGCGCCATTGTTTCTTCGGGATGGGCAAGCTCGTGATACACATCGACCATGAGGGCAAGGTCAAGCTGCCCTGCAGGCAGTGTGGCGTCGGTAGGAGTGCTGAGAATCGGCTCGATGTTGGTCGTGCGGGTTTTCTTCATGTTTGTTCGCAGGCGCGCTAGCATCTCGGGTTGAATGTCCGTGGCGAGTACACGTCCATTCGTCCCGACTCGCTTCGCGAGCCGCAAACTGTAGTAACCGATACCAGCACCAATGTCGGCCACGACACTCCCTTCCGTAATCTGCAAGGTATCAAGCACCCTTTCTGGTTGTTCAAGTTGCTCGCGCTCATCTCGTTCCAGCCAACCTGCGCCGAGATAGCTCATCGCTGGCGCGATAGTTCGGCCTTTATAAGTCTTTGGTGTGAAACGATACTGAGATGGATGCGAGTCATCCGCCTCTGTCCTCTCTATGAACGGAAAAAGCATGACCATTGCCAGCAGAAAACCGACAATGGTGCGAAAGCGCTGTATGAACCAAGACGTCATAGCGTGCTCCTGCTCGAAGCGAGTTTCGATACCATAGTTTCGCTACAGTATCTGCTCTCGCCATCGCAGGTAAGGAGCCCAGGACAAATTCAGGAGGATGTCGTGAACGGCGGGCGGCTTTTCATCAACGAAGGAACATTACACCCAAATGCGTTGGGCTTCACTCAGAAAGATTGCCAGCCACGGGACAAACGAGAGGGCGAGATAAAACCCGGCGAGGAGTGCCAGAGCCCAGACACTGAGGCGGCGATGTCGCATCAGCAAAAAAAGTGGCAGGGCAAGGCACGCTGCGCCTTTGGCACCAAGCAAGGTCTCCGCAACGCCCCACTGCATCATTGCTGCACGCAGTATTGGGTTGCCTTCTTGGACACCAAGCAGCATCCCTTGGTAGGTTGCGAGCCCATCGAATGCTTGCAACGCCAGATTCAAGAAGACCAGGCGCGGGACAGCCTCAATGGGTGATGGTTGGACCCACGTCCTCATCGACGAGCCAAAACGGGACACCAGCGTCTGCATCCACAACCTCCCACCACTGAAGAAACAAAATCTCACCATGCTTTATGATTTATGCCGTGACGAGGCCAGCGCCGTCAAGGTCCCAAAATGTGAGATCAATCGGTCCTCATCACAAAAAGTAATAGTTTCTCGGCAATTCAGTGATGCGTAATCCGTTCGTCAATTTCAATCATCACAGAAGGTTCCAATGGATACCCAACAATGAGCGACAATAGGAGTAGCATCTGCCTTACTTTACGCTATAGTTTTCAGTAGTCCCTTGCCGTGCTTTTTCCGACATTTTGGGGCTAATTTTGCAAGGTTGCTGACAATTGAACACAAATCTCCCGCAACAAGAACAACAGGTGACTGTCCTCAGTGAAGACCGTTTGTATCGTCTGAACTGGTTAAGCCGTATTTTGGATACGGCCTTTCCCATACCTGGGACGTCCTTGCGCTTTGGTTTGGACGGTATCGTGGGACTCATCCCTGGGATTGGTGATCCCGTAGGTGCCCTGCTCTCCAGTTACGTCATTTTTGAATCTGCCCGCGTAGGGGCACCGAAACGGCTCTTGTTACGTATGATCGGCAATGTCGCGCTGGAGAGTCTGATTGGTGTGATTCCGTTGCTTGGCGATTTGTTCGATTTTGGCTGGAAAGCGAATGTTCGTAACCTTGCGCTGCTCCGTGCCAACCAACACGCCCTGCTGCCCCACGACCGGCCCCTATGGCAGATTGGCTTCATGGTAGTCATGGTCCTGCTCCTCGTGCTTGCCATCTTCACAACCGTGTCGTTTTTTGTGTTACGGTTCTTGTATCAATTGATTGCGGGCTAGTCTGATAGCTTCGTGCAATTTCTTTTCGAGTAACCGACGTGGAGGAAGTTCCGTTAGGTATTCAGCTATGCGGATGCCGCTATTGTCTAAACGCAACAATTCAATTTCCGCTTGGTCCTTGCTACTGCACAGGATAATCCCAAGTGGAGGATTTTCTTCTGGTCGCGTGTCGTATTTTTCCAGCCACCGCAGGTAGAGTTCCATTTGCCCTTTGTCTGCAGGGCGGAATTTATCGAGCTTGAGTTCAACTGCTACCAGACAGCGAAGACCGCGATGATAAAACAGCAAGTCGAGATAATAGTCTGTGCGGCCAATCGTCAAACGTTTCTGTCTGGCGACAAAGGTAAAGTCCGTTCCCAACTCGATCAAGAATTGCTCCAGCTCTCGTAGAATTGCAGTCTCCAGATCTTTCTCACTGTAAGTGTCCTTGAGACCGAGGAAGTCAAGAACATAGGGGTCGCGAAAAACGAGGTCTGGAGTCAAACGATCTTCCTCTCGCAGTGTTGCTAACTCTCGCTTGGCGAGGAGAGCCGGTTTTTTGGAAAGAGCGGTGCGTTCGTATAGCATGCCGCCGATTTTTGATCTCAGCGTGCGAACACTCCAGTGTTCTACGCGGCACATCTCTGCGTAGAAGTCTCGTTGGAGTTCGTCTTTGAGATAAATGACTTCCATGAAATGGGACCAGCCCAATTGTCTAGACAGTGTCTGAACAATCTCTACCGTTGAGAACACTTCGGCAAAGCGGAGCATATTGAACAAGTTCCGCCGACTAAACCCACGACCGTATTCTGTTTCCAATTGTGCAGACAGTGTCTGCACAATCTCCTCTCCATACCCAGCTCGTTTCTGTTTAAGGATGTCGCGTCGAACGCGGTTGCCGATGCTCCAATACAAGAGGACCAACCCAGCATTTACCACTTGGGCCGTTTGTTCCCGAGCTGATTCGATGAGGTTGCGAATGTCACCGAGCAACTGCTTGGTTGCGGTTGTAGAGGTTGTCGATTTGAGTGACGGAGCGGTCGTGGTTTTCTTCGCTTGTCTGGTGGCCACGCATTCTCCTCCTGTGACAGGCATATGATACACCAGCTCGGCCGCAGACTGTTTGTCCAATGACACGGGTTCCATCTTGACTCCAGACAAAATGCCTTGACCAACGTTGGTAGCGAGGATTGAACAGCTTAAGCCACCGTCCAGTGAGAGGATCTCGGGCACGGGTTTGTATTTTTTTGAATCCATTGCACATGCGACATGCGAGCCAGAGGTTCTCTTCACTTCGGGTGCTCATAGTCATTTCTCAACAGTCGTGTCGCGTAGCAACGTGAAGCGTAGCAAATTTACGAAGAATTGCGACCCTCGGTTGCCCACAATTAGGCCTCGCTTCATTTCCTCTACGGCTTGAGAAAGACTGGAGGTCGGTTTTACCTACACAGGACTTACGCTTTGGACCTTAACAAGCCGTGACATGAGGGTTTTGTAGTTCAGCGCGAAGGTAATGACTAAACAAACTCTCCCGCACGGCATACAGGGTCTGGCCCAGTTCTTGAGCTTTCACTTTCAAGGATACCCACGCATGATAACAACATGCTAAGTGATTGCGCTGTGCCCGCGCCGCCC
>VGTJ01000097.1 GCA_016874775.1 Deltaproteobacteria bacterium | reverse complement strand
TCCACTACACCCGAAGTGATTCGAGACGCACTGGCGACGGTTTCTACCACACAAGTCCGGCAGTGGTGCCAGCAGCACCTGGGGCCGTCGCTCCAGGCCCAACGCCAACAGGCCTTCCGCCAGCTCACGCTAGCGGAAGAAAAGCAGGTCCACTTTCAACAGGCAGCGTGAGGCGTCTTTGCACCAGGCCAGCACTCTCCTGCCCAACGAGCCCACCGTACGTTAGCTCAACAATCTGCCGCTGAAGATACTCCGCAATCATGCTTACGAGCGCAGGTCAGGCTTCATCACAAAGCTTACTCTACAAATCTCCCTCTCACAAAGAGTAGAAGCACTACTCCAACAACTACCGCCCATAGCATGCCTACCCCTCTACTTATGTTCAAACGTTACTTTGTAGAGAAAATCAGCACTGTCACCCTGAACAAGCGCTGTCTCTAAGTCCAGTCGTGCGCCACCAGGAGCTATACGTGCTTCGGTCTTGAGTTGCTTGACTCCACCACGTCCACGCTCTGGGGCAGTGATCCAATCTGCCAGTGCTCGTTGGCTGCCTTGTTCACTTGCGGTTAGCAGCAAAGACTCTAGCTCCTCTTCGCGCTGCGGTGACGCGGCTACCAGGATGACCTCACGCCCGGTGTTCTTATCCAGATAAAACCAGTGCTTCTCATCCTGCGGTACCCACACCTCTTTGCCACCAGGTACAGGATTCTCTTGCGCCGCCACTTTTGGATCAGGAAAGAGAATATCGATCTTACCTGTCGCATCTTGTTGGAAGATGTACACGTAGCTTTCTTTTTCTGGCTCAAAAAAGACGCCGTAGTAGTCGCCGGAGTTCATGCTCTCGCCATCCTTTAGCACCGATACGGTATTGCCACGTCGTTTCATCACAGCTAAGCGCAGGGCCAGTGGTGCATTCGCGGTTTTTTCTATCGTAGAATCAACAGTTTGTGGAGTCCCACTAATAGTCCACCAACCGACCAGGACCAGCAGTAACCCAAGGCCAACGACGAGACTTGCAACAGCAACACGCCACGAGAGCCTGGATCGTGAAACCGCGAGTGCTGGCCTTGGAGTCGGTTGTGGTGAGGCTTCGTGTAGACGTGTCCCTTGCTCTGCCTGATTGCTTGGCTGGCTACTGCTGGGTGTCGGATGATGTGCCGATCTATTCAGGATTTCCGTCGAGCGTTCCTCTTCGCCACGGAGAATTGCTGCCAGAGCGTTTTGCACTTGTGCCGCAGAATCAGGGCGATCTTGTGACGCTTTGGCCAGAAGACGCTAAATAAGGGCACGTAAGTTCGCGGGAACAGTCGCAGGTAACGGTGGAGGAGGCATGGTCAAGTGCTGGTGCATCAAGGCCTCGACGGAACTGGAGGCAAACGGTGGCCTGCCGGTGAGCATCTCATACATGATGACCCCCAATGCATAGAGGTCTGTACGTCCGTCTTCTCCGGCCCCTCGCCATTGCTCAGGCGCCATGTACGATGGTGTTCCCGACGAAGACTGCCCAGCTTGCGTCAGTCCCATTGTGTGTTCACTGAGAATCTTGGCAATACCAAAGTCACCGATCTTCACCCAATCCTTTCCCTGCCGTTGCTCGACGAAAATGTTGGGGGGTTTGAGGTCCCGATGTACGACCGGATCTGGAAGACTATGCGCCTCTATTAATGCTTCACAGATCTGGCTGGCAACGTGAATAACACGTTCGATCGGTAAAGGACTGTGTTGGCGTAGCACCTGACGCAACGTGGGACCGTTGATGTACTCCATGATAAAGTACAGCTGGCCATCTTCACCTTGACCGGAATCGTGGACCATGACGGTATGGGGGCTGCGCAGTTGCGTGGCGATCCGCACCTCACGCAAAAAGCGTTTGGCGAACGCTGGATCGGCAGACAATTCCCGCCGCATAGTTTTGAGGGCAACCTGTCGCAGGACCCGCCCTTCAACATCGAGTTGCTCGGCGAGGGAAACTGTCCCCATCGCCCCCTCACCAAGTTTGGCCAGGAGGCGATACTTGCCATTGACGACCTTGCGTTGAACCTGGTCTGCCATTGCTATTTTCTTCTACGATTCTTTTGCACCTGTGGTTTGCCTCTGAGCAAGATTTTGACAGAAGTTACGCCTTCGGCGCATTAGCGAGAATCATCGTTGCTGCACCACTGAAAATGCCACCTGGACCGTGACACAGTGCGACTTCGGCATCCTTCACTTGCCGTTCGCCACATTCACCGCGTACTTGCCGCACGGCTTCGATAATCGTGAACATGCCGTACATGCCGGTATGCGTGTATGAGAGTCCGCCACCATTGGTGTTCATGGGGAAGTCACCACCAGGCGCCGTGCGTTGCCCTGACACGAACGCTCCACCTTCACCTTTCTTACAGAAGCCGAGGTCTTCGAGTGCAAGAATCGGCACAATGGTGAATGCGTCATACAGCATCGCCACATCGATATCTTTAGGCGTCACGCCTGCCATGGCAAATGCTTGTGGTCCGGAAATCTGTGCGCCAGTCGCGGCGGTAAAATCAGGCATTTGATTGACCCAACAATGCCCTGTACCTTCGCCAGTGCCAAGAATATACGCAGGCTTCTTCTTGAGATTCTTGGCGCGCTCGGCTGACGTGATCACTGCGGCACCCCCCGCATCAGTGACTAAGCAGCAGTCGAGCACATGAAACGGCCAAGCGATAATTGGAGACTTCATCACATCAGCAACTGAGAGTTCTCCACGCTGCGCCGCTTTCGGGTTCAGCCGTGCCCAGGCACGCGTGGCAACCGCGACCTCCGCCAGTTGCTCTTGCGTAGTACCGTATTCATGCATATGGCGCGTAGCGATAAACCCGTAGCTGGTAAACGGAAAGACGATGCCGTAGGGCACTTCAAACTGCCACATCAGCGAGTCTTTTTCCGACTTCATCGCCGGCATCCCTAACCGAGAACGGCCAGATTCACCGTGAGTGATTAACACGATTTCGCACAATCCTGCGTTGATCGCCGCTATGGCGTGCTGACAATGCTGAATAAACGAACAGCCACCAACGGAGGTGCCGTCGATATAGCGCGGACGGATGCCAAGGTACTCAGCCGTTTCGGTAGAAAATATGCGTCCAGCGCTGAACACGGCATCGACATCATTTTTAGTGAGGCCAGCGTCAGCAATGGCATTGCGTGCAGCTTCGGCATGGAGTTGCAACGCCGATTTATTCGGGACCGTACCCATCTCGTCGGATTCCGCGACGCCAACGATAGCGAATTTGCCTGAGAGATCTTTGTAGTTACTCATAAGACTGTTCCTTCATGCAATGAACGTTTTGAAAGACGTAAAACGTAAAGCGTAAACCGTAAAAGGAGGAGGGGTGGTTACGTTTTACGTATGACGTTTTACGCTGCCTTCGTCGGCCTAAACTTCGGCAAACTTATTGTGTCTGTCAGATCATCAAACACAACTTCGACTTCCATGTCACAGCGGATCTTTTTCGGATCGGGATCGATACCGATGAGGTTGGTAGCGATACGTGGGCCTTCGTCAAGTTGGACAATGGCCGTCACAAATGGACCAGGAATGCCCATGATCGAGCGTTGCGGAATCGCAAAGGTATGCAATTTACCTTTGCCACTCGCCTTGATCCATTCAAGATCATTAGACCAACAATACGGGCAAACACCGCGCGGATAGAAGTGACACTTGCCACAGCTCTTACAGCGCGGCAGCATCAACTCATGTCGTTTCGCACCTTCCCAGAACGGTTTGGTCTCTGGTGTTGGGGTCGGCGCAAGATGCGCCAGTTTTCCTGGTTCAGCCATACAGTCCCTCCCTCAAGACAATTAAAAATGAAGAATGAAAAATGTAAAATTCACAAAGCGACACGTCTCTCTTCATTTCTTGCGCATCACTCTTCACTCAGTTAGAGAAAAGTGTCAATGGACTATGAGCAGATGATCTGTACACTTCGAGATCGCGCGCTGGCGCTATTGCAACGCCGACAGATCTCCTATGACCATTGGCAGTTTCACTTGCTGCCAGAATGGGTAGCTGAGAGCCTTCCTCCTGGCGCCGCAGAGGGGTTCGTTGACTTCATACGAGAACACAAAGACTACAGCTTCGCGTACTATGATGCCTTTGGTAAAGTGTGTGGCAAGCCACGAGAGGTCGCGGCCTACGTGCTCACCGAACTCATCGAGGAACTGGTGGAGGAGCGACAACAAGAAAGCTAGTAGTCAGTCCATTTAATTTTGAGGGATAGGGTTTCGTCATGCCCGCACAGGCGGGCATCCAGGGAAATTCAGCCGTGGCCTGTAGTTAAGCCGCCAGGATTCCCGCATTCGCGGGAATGACGTCCCTTGAGTTATCCATCAAAACTTTCTGGACTATCTACTAGGCTTGTGTCGATAGCTTTTCCTCTGTACGCTTAAGTGTACAAAGAGGGAGCTATGGATCGCTATCTTACCGCCAGCCAAGCCCGTCATGAATTTCTTGCATTAGTGGATGCTGCCCAACAGGGAGAACGCGTAATCGTCACCAAAAGAGGGGTCCCTGCTGCTGCCGTTGTTGGCTTTGAAGAGTTGGAAACCTTGCGTGCCCTTGCACGGCTCTGGCAAGACCCGACCGCCCTGGCTGCCATGCGACGTTCACTAGATGAAGCTCGCCAAGGGAAAATGATTACGGTCAAGGGACCATTGTCCGTTAAGCAACTCGCTGCACTCGGGCGGCGTTTAACCAAAACACGTCGCCGTGGCTGACTTCCGGTTCGCGCCCAATTGCCTCGCTGAGATCACGCAGATCGAAGCTTCTTGTTCACCTCGCGAAGCTACGCTGCTTGATGAAGCGCTTGCCAAGATCACCACTGACCCAGCTCTTCCAGGTCGGTTTCCCTCATTCTATGACCCAGCAAAACCGTCGTTCTTATATCGTGCTGACCCCTTCATGATTCATTTTTGCATTAACGATGATAGTAGCGTTGAATTTCTCAACGTCTTCTGGCAGCAAGTGTGACATGCAGGCGTTTACCTCTGCTTACTACACGGTCTCGCTCGGTCACCACTCCTATCCAATGGATAAGTATCAGCTGGTGCCAGAACGCTTGCTGCAGGATGCAACCTTGTCACAAGAAGAGCTAATCGAACCCGTAGCCGCAACGATCGACGATGTCTTACGAGTCCATACGCCAGAGTATGTCCACGCCTTCATCAACGGTACCCTGGAGCGAAAAGCGCAACTCCGCCTGGGCTTACCGTGGTCGCCAGAGTTAGCTCGTCGTGCGTTTGCGGTGATTGGCGGAACGTATGGCGCCGCGTGTGCAGCCTTGCATGACGGAGTTGCCGCGAATCTCGCTGGCGGCACTCACCATTCGTTTGCTGATCATGGCGAAGGCTACTGCATCTTCAACGACCATGTCATTGTCCTACGAAGACTACGCCACGAACGTCTCGCACAGCGGTTCCTCATCGTTGATCTCGATGTCCATCAAGGAAACGGGACCGCCGTTCTTTGCCAAGATGATCCTAACGTCTTTACCTTTTCTATGCACAGCGAAACCAATTATCCTGCACGCAAAGAGCGCAGTTCGTGGGATATTGGGCTTCCTGATGGCACGACCGACGAGCAATACCTCAGCATTCTTGCCAGCGCCTTGCCACAACTCTTACAACAGTTCAGTCCGGATCTGATTTTGTACCAGGCTGGGGTGGATGTTTTGGCCGGTGACCGTTTCGGCAAGCTAGCGCTGACGATGTCAGGAATTGGTGAGCGTGATCGTCTGGTTTGTGAATTTGCTCACCGTGCCGGTATCCCACTCGTTGTGACACTTGGTGGTGGGTATGCACGCGATATCAATCAGATCGTTGAAGCGCATTGTCAGACTATACGGCAGGCGAAAGGCTAGCATTTAGCTGTCAGCGATCAGCTTTTCTAGAAAATTTTCCGCTCCTCATCTTGTGGCTGAGAGCTGATAACTGATAGCTGAACGCTCGCGAGGAAAGTACCACCCCGACAAACCGCCCCCATTCCCTCCTGCAACCTTTCTCTTGCACCTTGCATGTTTTTTCTTTCATTTTTTCACCTCACTTCCGCCTAACCCGTCGACAAATCGTCATACTGCTCGCTGGTGTGGCTGGCATTGGCTTTGCTTCTTCTTAGGTGCAGGAACACACAACGCAACAAGGGGGAACAACACCATGCAGCATGTACAGAAGATCCATTCATTAACCGGACAGCACACCGCGCTCGCTCCTCTACGGGTAACGACGGTTCAGCTGTCACGTTGGGAACGGATGGCGACACGAGTAAAAGCAACAGGAATGATGGAAACTGTCACGGAAGGGGTGCTTACCACCACGACCTTCTTGATGATGAGTGGGCTCCTCTTCGCCCTGTATCGTGCGCTTGAACAGTACACCATCGTACCACTTCCATAACTATCAGTTCTTTTCGGAGAACGTATGTACGATTTTTTCCTCACGATACACCCATAGGAGGTGAAAGCATGATCTCTTGGACACCACTCCTTGGCGTTCCGCTCTTGATCTGCGTCGGTTGTGGTAGCATTTCGCGCTCGTTCATGAATGCAAGCTGGCGCGACCGTTGGCAACAACCGGACGTCGTCATCCAGTCGCTTTCCCTACAGCCGGGGAACCAAGTTGCTGACCTCGGTGCTGGTGGCGGATATTTCACATTTCGTTTGGCAGACGCCGTTGGCCCAACTGGAAAGGTGTATGCTGTCGATATCGACAAAGGCAACCTCGAATACATCGCCAAGCAAGCAGCGAAACGCGGATACCCGAATATCGAAACGATCCTGGCTAAGCCGGATGATCCATTGTTGCCAGCAACAGGTGTCGATCTGATCTTTACGTGTAACACCTATCACCACCTGACCGAGCGTACTGCCTATTTCCAATCCGCAACGCGTTATCTAAAACCAGGCGGTCGCGTGGCCATTATCGATCTCGCGGGAAAGAGTTGGATTTTCCGCATCCTCGGGCATTGGACCCCGAAGGAAACCAGTCAGCGCGAAATGGAAGCGGCGGGGTATTCGTTGCAGAAGGATTTCAACTTTCTTGATAGGCAAATGTTCCAGGTGTTTCAGAAAAACTCATGAAGCCTCAACATCTTGATCAATGCGGCGAAGGAGCGCATAGAATAACAACAGAGCATGGATGCCATTTTCCTCATCGCCACATTTGCCTTCTTCGTCACATGCTGTATCTACGGACTGCTGGCCCAACTCGTCTGGTACAAACGGACCAAGAGTGAACAGGATTGGGTTTTCCTCGCTACCATGGTGGCGTGCGCCTATTGGTGTCTCAGTAATGCACTTGCTTCTTCGGCAGCCACAACGCTAGAGAAACCGACGAGCGCGTTGGGAACATTTCTTTTTCAAACCAGTTATCCAGTTCTCTATCTGGTTCCTTCGTTGATCCGTCATTGTCTGGTGTTAAGTCGTCTTTCCCTGCACGGATGGCGACGTTGGGCACATCTGACACTCAACTACCTTGGTATCTTACCAATCGTCTATCATCTGTACGCCTCACCTCGCCCGCTACCAGAGCACTATGGACCGGCATTTTTGGGCCTGTTGTTCCTCTATCTTCCACTCACCATCGCCGAAGTCAAAATGAGAGCTGAACTACGTGCTCGCCATCTGCTCAAGCCGGAGTCGCGATTGATTGTCTACGCTGGCCTCGGCGGGGTCCTCTTGATGTGTGCCGTCTCAGACTTTTTCTGCCGCCTGTATCCTGACAAGGCCTCGATTCTTTCTCTCATTCCCAAACTTTCTCCACTCCCACCAGCCCTAGCGATGGGTTACAGCGTACTGCGCTATCGTTTCATGGACATGGTATTCACCCGCAGCCTGCTGTATTCCGCACTCGGGGTATTGTTCCTCGGCTTTGCGCTGCTTGTGGCCTACTATGGAGGCGGATGGCTTTTCCCCGGCCAGAATTTTCGTCCGGTCGCGTTCGCTGTTCGTCTGTTGTTGATCCTTTTCGCCTTTCATTTCCTCTTTCATGTTCTGCGTGACGGTCTGCAAAAGTCGATTGAGCGCTCGTTCTTCCGCCATCGAGTGCGCAGCGCCGAGTTGCTCAAACAGTTCACACAAATGCTGACTTCGTGGTCAGATCTCGAAGGATTATGTCGCGATGCGGTCGAGAAATTCACTGGTAGTTTAGATCTCACTTCCGCGACGATTCTGTTTGCCGATGGAACAGTGTATGACCACACCACTCCCGTAAAGACACATTCCTCGGTTCTCCTACTACTGCTTCAGCAAACGAAAGATCCAATCATTGTCGTTGAAGAATTGCTCGACAGCCCACTGAAGACTGCGTGTGGAGAGGCGCAGATTGGTGTCATTCTGACCCTTCCCTGCCGTGAGCAACGTGGATGGTTACTCTTAGGAGAGAAGCATTCTGGCCGACCATTTTTCAGTCAAGAACTGTCACTCCTCGAAGCCGCCGGTGGGCAATTGGCAATGGCTATCGACAACCTCGTACTGGTGCGGTCAAAGCTCGCACTCGAACGCGAGATGCAGCATCGTGAGAAGCTTGCAGCAATTGGTCAACTTGCCGCTACCGTGGCGCATGAAATCCGCAATCCGATCACTGGCGCCAAATGCCTACTGCAACAAGTCGACGAAGAACTGAACAGCAATACGCCAGGAAAGGAATACGTCTCCCTGGCACTCGAAGACTTGAATCGTGTAGAACAAAGTGTGAGTCAACTTCTCGCATATGCTCGTAAAGAGGAGTTTCAATTCTCTGACTGTGACCTCAATGGATTGGTGAGCGCTACCATTCAGCGTTTCTCCTCTCCTCCGTCAGAAAAACGCGTCATCGTACATTTTCAGGAACAACCTTCGGTATGGGCGGTCATTGATGAAGAAAAAATGCGGCGGACGATTCTCAATCTCCTGATCAATGCACGCGATGCGGTTGACCACGACGGGGTCATCACGGTTGAACTTCTTGCCACTGGACCAGAGGTGCAAATTCGCGTGAGCGATAACGGCCAAGGCTTATCCATCGAAGATCAGAATCGTATCTTCGAGCCATTTTTCACCACTAAAGAGAAAGGCACCGGGCTCGGGTTAGCTATCGCCCAGAAAATTATTGAAGGTCATGGCGGACAGATTGCTGTCGCCAGCACCTTAGGGAAAGGCACCACATTCACCCTCACCATTCCACGACAACGGCCCGAGACAAGGTCAGCGGCATGAAGCAAACGATCCTGGTTGTTGATGACGAGCGCTCGATCCGCATCGGCCTCAAAGGGTTGCTAACCAAAGAGGGCTACGAGGTCACTATTGTTGAGAATGGGAACGAGGCGTTACGAGAGCTTGCTCGTCAAGCATATAACCTTGTGCTCTCGGATTTACGCATGGCCGGTCTCGATGAACTCAGCTTGTTGAAGAAGATCAAAGAGCAGCATCCTGAGACCTCCGTTATCCTGATGACCGCGTACGGTTCCGAAAAGATCGCTGTCGAAGCGATGAAAGCTGGCGCACGCGATTACCTGATCAAGCCGTTTGATAACGATGAGGTGAAGATTCTTGTTCACCAAGCCTTCGAACAACAGGCGCTGCAACGGCAAGTGCAGCATTGCATGAGCGACTCGACGCCTCATTTCGTTTCGAAAATATCCTTGGTACGAGCCCGACAATGCAGCGGGTATTCGATGTCATCAAGAGAGTGGCCCCAACGGACTTGACCGTTCTGGTTACCGGGGAGAGTGGCACTGGCAAAGAGTTGATCGCCAATGCTGTCCATCACAACAGCCCCCGCAAGAACGGGCCGTTTATCAAGGTAAACTGTGCTGCAATGGCACGAGAGTTAGTTGAGTCAGAACTCTTCGGTCATGAAAAAGGTGCCTTTACCGGTGCCACTGCAGCGCGCGAGGGGAAATTCGAAGCTGCTGATCACGGCAGTATTTTTCTCGACGAGATCGGTGATATGCCGCTCGAAACGCAAGCAAAAGTGCTGCGCATCCTGCAAGAACGAGAATGCGAACGGGTGGGTGGCAATCGGACGATCGCCGTTGATGTTCGCGTGATCGCCGCAACCAACAAGAATCTCCAGCAGATGGTGCACGAAGGAAAATTCCGTGAAGATTTATTCTTTCGTCTGAACGTCGTTCCCCTAACGCTCCCCTCGCTTCGCGATCGACGTGAGGACATCCCTCTCCTTGCCACACATTTTCTCAAAGAAGTCACTACTCGTTATGGGCGGGGACCCATATCCTTCTCTGCCGATGCCTATAGCGCGTTATTGAGCGCACCGTGGCCTGGCAATGTGCGTGAACTAAAAAATGTGATCGAGGCATCTGCCGTATTAACCAATGGACAAGAAATCTACGTATCCGACCTGCGCCTCAATCAACCGGTGGCATCACTGGAACCAAACAGTACGGCAACGTTCAAAGAGGCCAAACAGCAGGTGATCGATGCCTTTGAACGTGATTTCATTACACGCGCGCTGCAGCGTCATCACGGCAACGTGACCAAGGCTGCTGCAGAAATGGGCATGCTCAGACAACAGCTACAACAAAAGATTCGTGAGTTGGGACTGAAAAGTAATCAGGAAGAGGAGTGAATTCGGGAACTCACTCCTTCGTTTTCTTGAGCGGATTTGCGTGTTTCCACTCCACTGCAACCTGGCTCATAGTTTTAAACGTCACTCCCTCGTGGCCTTTCAAGTACTCTATGATTCGTTCCAGCATCAGAATACGGTGACCACGACCGATGACTTGTGGGTGCATGGTAAGAATAAACACGCCCTCACCTATGCGTTGGTAGAGAAAGTCGAAGTCAGATTTCCAAATCGTTTCCACTTCTTCAGGTGTTCGCAGCCCGACGTGATGGGCAGGCCAGTGCAGCCCAAAATACGGCCAATCATCGAGACTCCAGTCCATCGGCAATTCCACCAGATCAGCTTCTTTGCCGAACACATACGGCCCGTCCGTACGCAACTCGTCACCGATCCGACAGTAATATGGCGTAAAATCATTGGCCATCATGCTGGAGTCATAGAGAAACCCATACTCTACTAATAAACTCACAGACTGTGGGCTCAAGTCTGCGGCTGGCGAGCGATAGCCGATCGGTGTTTTGCCAGTCACGCGCCGAATGCACTCAATGCCACGTTCTAAGATGCGACGTTCTTCATCAGGCTTCACCGAGGCTGGATTCTCATGGCAATACCCGTGATGGCCGATTTCGTGCCCGGCCTGAGCAATACGTGTCACGAGATCAGGAAACGTATCAATCGTGTGGCCGGGAATGAACCATGACGACAGCACCTGGCTACGTCGTAGGGTCTCAAGTAAGCGCTCAGTACCAACCTTACCGAACTCACCACGAGACACGGTACTCAGCGACCGCGAGCGCATCGTCGTCAGCCATACAGACATCGCGTCAAAATCGAAGGAAAGACAGACGGAAATGTTCTTTGCCATGAGGTCTCCCTCTACAGTTTTACAAATAAGTCTTTCACTCCCTCACTCGTTAGCTGCGAGACGGTCGAAATCTTGTCACTAAACTCCTTGAGCACTCCCATCGAACTTGATCCGCCGACATCAATCAAAATCGAGAAGAGCGAGAATCCCATTTCTTCCTTGTCCGCACGAAACTCTTCAGCCCATTCGCGCTTCACATCACATTCACCATCAGTGATAAAGACGATATCGCCACGCTTGAAACGCGACTGACGAATACACTCCCGTGCAGCATTGAGCGGAGTCTCAAAGTCAGTGCCGCCGCCAGGAAAATACTCCGCCAGTTCCATCACGGTGCCCATTTCAACGTCGTAACGCTCACGGGGATTGAGATCAAAGATCTGCAGTGGGGTATCGGCAGACGAGAAACATATCGCGCGAAACAGACGACGCTGACGGCGGGCAATTTCGAGCAGGGTCAGCGTGAGCGCTTTGGCCCACACTTCCTTATCGCCGATCATCGACGAGCTGCCGTCGAGACACACAACCACCGGCCCCTTGCCTTTTTCTTCAATGCCACGCAGTGAGTACAAAAGTAGTTCATTGTCGACAAAACGGCGGGTGAAGTCTTTACGGAGGATCGGATGATGAAGGGTCATGAGTTCAGTCGGCAATAGACGGCTGACTTCCGCACCTATGCCAACCTCAAAGAGTTCTTCATATGTCCGTTCAAAAATCTTGCGGCGCAGCGCAAGCGCATGCTCTTTCATACGACCGACCATCTTCGCCAGCTTTTTGAGTTTCTCGTTCCCGGCAAGATGTTTACCGAGTTCGATTTGTCGACCAGGGGAGGATTTGTGACCGCCACCAAGCGCCACACCCCATGATTCCGCCTCTTGCGCTGCATCCTCGATGTTCTGCGTAACTTTGATCGCTTCTTTGCGAAAGCGCGTTTCGGCTTCCTGTTGCGCACGAGACAGATCTTCTTGCAGTTGCTTCGCTTGTTGTCGCAACCGTGCTTCTTCGGCCCGCGCTTCGCTCGCGAGTTTGTTGGCTGCTTGTTCGAGGAGTTCTTTCGCCTCTTTCGACAACTCGCCCTGTTTGGCGAGATCTTTACTCAGCTCTTTGGCATTGTTGGCCTCATCAATTTTCTCTTGCACGGTCTCTTCTTGTTTTTGCATGTTCCACAGATCAAGAAGATCACGCCGGGTGAGGGGCTTCTCAGCTTTGAGCAACTTCAGGGCTCCTTCTCCCAATAAGACTGTTGCCAGGCCAGCCTTCCCTTCATCGAGCAATGTGGCTTCACGTAACAGCTTGGCAAGATCACCCTGATGCAGAGCAGATAACAGCACCCGGTTCAACGATGCACTGGGCAGTACCTCTGAGTCTTTCAAGAACAGGACATTCATTTTGAACAATGCTGAGAAGAGATCCTGCAGTAGCGCATCAAACCGCGGAGTCAGCGCAATGCCGTTTTCTTCTAACGCCTGCAGCGAAGGCGATTCGTCGCGTAACTTCTTATAGACAGCACGATCATACGAATCGCTTTCAATCCAACACGTCTGCTGAGGAATTGGCGGTGGTGGAGGCAGAACGAACTGTGATTTTTTCTTTATCGGTGTGCGACGGGGCATAATCTTTAGCTTTCAGCTACCAGCAGTCAGCTTTCAGCGGGAAAGATCGAAATTTTTACAGACAATAACTCCTAGCTCCTTTTCAAGCTGACGGCTGAAGGCTGAGAGCTGAGAGCTTTTTCCAACTGCTGTTGAATCGTCTGAATCTCACTCTTAATCGTTTCGACTTTATCCAGAGGCCGACCGGCGTCGCTTACTTTTTCACTGATCTCATTCACTTTCGCTAAGATGTGACGGATCTTGGTATGCGCCTCAATCACTGCACGGGCTTGTTGTTCTTTACTTTCCCAGTCGCGCTCAGCGTAGTCGCGCAGTTCACGAGTCTGGAATAACAACTCCTGTACTTCATCTTCATAGCCATGAATCAACCCCTGAATCACGTTATGCACCTCACCTCGTTCACCGGGATCTTTCCAGAGAACGTGCTCCAGGAAAAAGAGATCAGACTCGACTACACTCGTGCGACCACTGATATAGGCGAGCGCTTGCAGCAAGCTTAAACTCTGGCGATAGCGACGATCCGAAGCCACGATATTTTTCTTCGAGAGCTCACGGCGAATGTCTGCCAGTCCTTGAAGGACTCGTGCCGGGACAGCGACAGCACGAGTCTCAGTTTGCAGGTGGAGTAGATCATCAAGCGTCAGCGTCGTTCGCTCGCTTGGCTCTTTGCTTTGCAGCATCTTAAGGAAACGAAAATCTTCGTTGATATATCCCACAACAAAGCGGACTAAAAACCGGTCATACAACGCCAGCAGTTCATCATCTTCCGGCAACTCGTTACTTGCGCCGAAGAGCGTCAACAACGGCACGGGGGTTACTTGGCGCCCATTATGAAAGAGACGTTCGTTAATAATCGTCAGAATCGCATTAAGAATTGACGAGCTAGCTTTGAACACTTCATCAAGGAATGCGATATGCGCTTCTGGCAGCTTGTGCGCGGTCACACGTCGATAGTCATCGGCTTCCAACGCCTTTAAGCTGACGGCGCCGAACAACTCTTCAGGGGTGGTGAATTTTGTCAGTAGCCATTGGAAATACGATGCTCCCTCAATCCGCCGACAAAGCTCGTCAGCAAGCATCGACTTCGCCGTCCCCGGCGGACCGACAATCATCACATGCTGTGCAGACAACAGCGCTGCAAGCGCACCATCGATCAGCTCAGCCCGTTCGAGGAACATCTGTTGCAGTTCCTCGCGAATTTTCCGTAATTTTTCTCGGGGAGTCATAGTGTGCGGATTAGCAGATCGGCACGTTACGAACAATTGCAGCGTTTTGAAGCCGGATTAAAACGGAGAACCCTGAAACTTGAATCGGAGAATCGGGGAATCGGAGAGAGAAGACGAATGGGCGACGGGGCGATCAGGGACCAAGAGTGGCGAGTGGTCACCGGTTCTCCCCTTCACCCGTTCTCCCGTTCCTTTTCTATGAGTCTCCGATTCTCCCCGTCTCCGTTTCACCGATTCTTTCTCGGTACCACACTAGCCTCCGCGTGGGTTGCTAGTCTATAAAGACCAACGAAACACACATTCGCAACAGAGGAGGGAGCCATGGCCGGAGCACTCGACGGAATCAAAGTTCTGGAACTCACCCGCGTGGGGCCAGGAGCGTTTTGCACGATGATGTTGGCAGATATGGGCGCTGAAGTGTTGAAGATTGAAGCGCCACCGTCAGATAAACTCGCTGGGTCCGGTGCCTCTCCTGGTCCCAAAGATGCCAAGAAACTCGCCACCAGCTTTACGAACCGTAATAAGAAAAGTTTGACCCTTAATCTCAAAGAGCCTGCCGGGCAAGCCGTGCTGCAAGATCTGGCGAAGAGTTACGATGTGCTCGTCGAAGGCTATCGCCCAGGTGTGATGAAGCGCCTCGGCGGTGACTATGACACCCTCAAGAAGCTCAACCCACGATTGATTTACTGCGCGCTGAGCGGCTTCGGCCAGGATGGGCCATATCGCGACTATCCAGCACACGACCTGAACTATCTGTCACTCGCTGGCGTTGCCGATTTGATTGGCCCGACTGAAGGCCCGCCGTCGATTCCACTTAACATCATTGCTGACTACGCCGGTGCCTCGATGCATGGTGTCACTGGCATCATGTTCGCTTTGTTCGCCCGCGAGCGCACGGGCAAAGGACAGTTTGTCGATATTTCGTATCTCGATACAACGCTCTCTTTGCTCGCCGCCACACCAAATGTGAGGGACTACTTCGCTGATGATGTCATGCCTGGTCGTGGCAACGGCGTCTTCGGCGGCGGCCACGCCTACTACAGCTTCTACAACACCAAAGACGGCAAGATGATTACCATCGGCTGCACTGAACCGTGGTTGTTCCACAATCTATGCGATGCGTTGAATCGCCCAGACCTCAAAGATTGCGCGATGAAGGCCGGTGATTTCTCCGGCCCTCCTCATGAACGTCATGCCCACGCTCGTGCTGAACTGCAGAAAATCTTCCTTACCAAAACGCGTGAGGAATGGTTTGAGTTTCTTACCAAAGCCGATGTCTGTGTTGGTAAAGTGTATAGCGTCCCCGAAGCATTTAACGACCCGCAGATTCGTCATCGTCAAATGGCAGTCGAACTCGATCATCCTGTGGCGGGAAAAGTTGTCCAAGCTGGTGTGGCCGTAAAACTATCTGATACTCCAGGCTCGATTCGTTCGTTTGCTCCAGCGATTGGCGAACATTCAGACGAAGTTTTACGCGGCTTGGGTTACAGCGCAGCGAAGATTGCCGAGTTGCGCGAAAAAAGGGTGGTATAAAGCTACCGATGAAACGGAGAACCGGAGACGGGGAGAAACAGAGAAGAATTTTCTCTCACCGATTCTCCGATTCCTTCCCCATGCGTTTGTCTTTTGACTTAGGTACCCTCGTCCTCCACGACCCACCTCCCGGCTTTCAACCTCCGCCTCACTTTCAGTGGGATGGTCGCGTCGACCGTTGGCGCACGCAGGCATTGCATTATCGCGCGACCATTGAGCAGTTTAAGCAGGACAGGGTTACCTATGACAACACCGCTCCAGCATACCCGACCCTCAAGGTTGCCAGCCGCTTAACGCAGGCTCCCCATCCCTTTCAGACTGAAGCTTTGGATGCCTGGAAGTCGGCTGGCCGACGTGGTGTCGTTGTTCTCCCCACTGGTGCGGGAAAAAGCTATGTCGGTCAGATGGTCATCGAAACCGTGCAACGCGGAACACTGGTGGTCGCGCCGACTATTGATCTGATGAATCAATGGTATGACTTATTGTGCGCTGCGTTTGGTGAACAAATCGGTTTGATTGGTGGTGGCTATTACGAAATTCAAGCCATCACTGTCACAACCTATGATAGCGCCTACAGCCACATGGATCGCCTCGGCAATCGCTGGGGATTGATCATCTTCGATGAATGTCACCATCTCCCAGGTGAAATGTATAGTCATGCCGCTGAGATGTGTCTCGCTCCCTATCGTCTTGGGTTAACTGCTACTCCAGAACGAAGCGATGGACGCCATGCGCTCCTCGATACGCTCATTGGTCCACAAGTGTACGCCAAAGGTATCAAGGAGTTAGCTGGCGACTATCTTGCCGATTATGTGATCGAGCGGATTAAAGTCACGCTCACGCCACAAGAAGAAGAAGAGTACCGCCGTGCGCGCAGCACGTTCTCTAACTTCCTCATCGATCACGGCATTGTCTTGGATGGTTTAGCAGGATGGCATCGCTTCATCCGCGAAAGTGCCACCAGTCGCAAAGGCCGCCAAGCCATGCTCGCGCATCAACGTTCAAAGAAACTCGCGCTCGGCACGTCAGCCAAGTTGCGTACGCTTGATTTCCTCTTAAAGAAACATGCACGTGAGCGAACCATTATCTTCACGAGTGATAACGATACAGGCTATGCAATCTCCGCAGCGTTTCTGATTCCGGTAATCACGCATCAAACGCCAACCAAAGAGCGCAAAGCCATTCTCGAAAGTTTTAATCGTGGCGAGTATCTCGCACTAGCAACATCCAAGGTTTTGAATGAAGGCGTGAATGTGCCAGAAGCCAGTGTGGCGGTGATTCTTTCGGGCTCAGGTTCAACGCGAGAACACGTCCAGCGTTTAGGCCGGGTGCTGCGTAAACGCGAAGGCAAACAAGCAATTCTGTATGAAGTCATCACCGCTGGTACGGTGGAAGAGAACATCAGCCAGCGCCGGCGGCAGCATGATGCGTATCAGTAACGAGCGCTGCCCGTGACACCTGAAACCCACATTTTGGCTGCACTCTCTTTCAGCAGTTCATCCTGACTTCTGCAGCTACAGAATGTCCGCAACCGCGAGGCTCACGCCGCCTGGCAGTAGCAACGTATCGCCGGGAACGACGGACCGCCCTTGGCGATATTGTTGAGCCGCAGGATCAGGATCACTGAACACTTCGATACGACGGTCGACGAGGTTCACAATCCAATACTCAGGAATACTACTACCAGCATACGCCGCGACTTTCCGCCCACGGTCGTAACCGAGCGTCGATTCTGCGATCTCGATCACAAGGAAAATCTCATCTGCGCGAGGGTGCCGAGATACGTAATCATTCGGGTCTAAGACACAAACCGCGGCATCAGGTTCCGGTTCGCTCCAGTCATCCAAAACAATTGGAGTCTGAAGACGGATAGAAAATGTCGTTCCCAGTAAACGGAACAAAAGGGCGCCAAGCCGATTCGTCTTTCCCGCATGTGGTGGATTCTGCGGCGGCATAGTAATGATTTCTCCGTCGAGCAACTCCACTCGTTCGTCAGCGAAGAGTCCAGCTTCGCCCATGCGGTAATATTCGTCACGGGTGAAACGATGCGGGGTTGGTACAGCAACCATGGCAGGATACTAGATCAGTACCATGCATCAAGCAAGACAAAAAAATCGGGGGCACGAAGTTTCGTGCCCCGCCAAGAGCGGTCATTTTTCATCAGTGCTGATCACTGAGCACCATCTCCTTCGCCCGACCAAAGAGGAAGGGAATCGAGGGCGCAATCACTTCCCATTCAGGATCGTGGCGTTTGCCACGGCGGTGTAGCATCACATTGAAGCAACTGATCGCTCCGAAACGATAGCCTGCCAGCGCCCGGAACCATGCAACGTTCTTTGCTTTACGCTGCATGCCTTCTTCATACCAGGCGACTATTTGTTCTGCTGATGGTGCAGAGGAAATGGGCGAACATGGGCCTGTCCAACTGGCTGGATCAGCGAAGGCAATCAGCCAGCCAAGATCAAGCAGTTGCCCACCGATACCAGAAATCTCCCAATCCAATACCGCATTCAGCGTATCGCCATCAAACAAGAAGTTTGTCCCTTGAAAGTCACCATGAAGCAAACCAATCGATGCATCTGCAGGAATGGATTGGAGCAAGAGATTGCGCACTTCTTCACCTTGTGTGATCCATCCTTGCTCAGCGCCTTTGGACAAGATGGGGTCCCAGAAGCGAATCTCCGCCTCAAGCGCGCGTGGCGTTTCCCAGCCAGGCAGATCTTTCTGCCAATCGAGCTGATGGGTCTTGGCCAACGCACCGACAATTTGCTGAAAACGCGGTGCAACAGCCTGCGCACTCAGATCAAAAGACGGGTCGGGGGTAGAGAAAGAAAACGTCCGGCCCGGCAAGCGTCCGACCATCATATACGGCACTTCAAACCAACGCAGGTCATCCCCAGACCACCGCACCGTCGCCACCGGCACGCCATGACGCTTTAATGCATTGAGCAACGGGACCTGGCGCAACACATCGGTGTTACCACTCTGTCGCACGCCTTTAGGTGGCATACGCATCACCAAGGACTCGTTTTTTGCCTGACCACCTTCTTGATAATCAACGCGAAAGCCAAAGCTCAGACCTGCATGCCCGGGCATGACTTCGACATTACTTACTACCGCCTCTTTGCCGTAATGAGCAACGGCAAACTCCTGCAATTGGCGTTGCAACCCATCAAGTTCGACAGCCATTAGCGCGACTCCTGTTTGACCAGCATAATAAAACCGCCCTGACCATAGCGTACTGAAATCACTTCTAAAAGAGAGAGTCTTTTCACGCTCTACGGGGATGCATTTACTCCATATCAAACAACTTATCCCGCCGCGGTTTTGGAGCGGCTTTCTTGGTGACTGGCGGGCGGGCAGTGACCGGTGGTGCTTGGCGCACTCGTGACTTGCGACGTGGCGATGTTGCATCCTCGACAATCACGTCTTGTTTTCGTGCCCTTCCTGGTTGACGGTTGCTGCGCGACCTTGGCTCATCAATCCATTCGCTACTCGACCATCGCCCCCGTCGTCGTCGCGCGCGCGGTGCGGCGTCGTTTTCTATCGCTTGATTACGTTGCGACTGCATTTTCAGCCCCTGCTCCAAGGCTTGAGCAAGCGTTTCTGCCGTTGGCGTTCCAGCTAACGGAACCCCCTCAGCAATAAATGCCGGCGGCGCCTCAAAGCCAAGTGTCCGCGCATCAGCTGTATCACGTTCAATCGCTTTGTAGACATCCGTTCCCAAGCATTCGAGAAATTCTGTTCGCTTCTTGACCCGCAACCGGCGCAGAAGCTGTGGCAGGTCGCTCTCCTTATACCACCGCTGTCCGAAATTCGGCGTTTCACGGCTCAAGAGTTCTTGACGCATACGAGCAAAGACTCCCCACTGCGCAGCACAGCGAGTGAGATATGCCGCTTCAGTCGCGATCGGGTCGAAACCAGGAACGAAGTCGTGAAAGATAACGCGAAGCTTTTTGTCTTGACTGAGGAGAGTGTCGACCTCTTGTTGCACGGTCCGGCAGGCCGGGCAGCGATAATTGGTATACACTACCAGTCGTTTGCCTCTTTTTGCTCCTAAAACAGCAAAGCCTGTATCGGCAATAGGAAAGTGGGGAATCGGCGGCTCTTTCAAGAAAATCTTTATGGGGATCGTTTCCCGGAGTTTCTTCAGCAACGCCTGGCGTCGATCATAGGCCTTGCGGAACTCTAAATACGTCTGCGTCCGTTCCGCCGATGGTACTGGTCGTCCGGCTTCTTGTTCTGCAGTGATGAACGCGCGCATTTCCTCTTCACTGACTGATTCTTTGGCTGACAATTCGGCATGCAAGGCTTCTACGCCAATCCCGCGTCGTCGCGCTTCGTTGCTGAACAGCACATTTTCAATGACCGGTTCCAGGTTCCGTCGCCGCTCCTGATAGATCTCGGCACGCAACTGATAGAGTCGCCATGCTGCCGCTTGTTCAAACTCCGCCGCTCGGATCCAGATCGAATCAACCTGGGCAATCTGGCGTTCTTGGGTTACAGGCGTTTCCAACTCGTGCGGGCGGGGAAGGGACAAGCGAATCACATGTCCATGCCGAAGACGTTGGCGAATGTGTGCCTCTGCCGCTTCGCGCGCTTTCTGCTCAAGATAATACCGCAGTAGGGCACGCTGTTCCCCACTCTCGCTCGTAGCGCCTTCACTCATTCCCGGCATGTCCTTTTGGTGTGTCGCTCGGTAGGATTCCACTTCCTCATCTGTCACTGGTGGCGTAACTGGAAGTTGAGAAAGCTCAGCAAGTGTCTCTGGCGGAGTTAATGAACGCACTCGTTCATCGATCAAACGGTCTACCGTGCGAGCTAATAGTCCAGCGAGGGTATCATGAATCTTAGAGAGCTGAATGCTCGACAAAGCATCGATCTCACGCATGAGGATCGGCTGACCATCGACTGTGGCCACAACGTCAGTCGGCGCAGCAGCGGTAGAACAGACAAAGGGAGGGAACAAGAGTACAAGCAGGAGCGTACACAGCCCTTCAAGCCGTTGCATGCACCACCGCCAACTCCACCACCGCATTCGCACTCTCGTGAATATTCCGCTCACAGGGAAACGTTCATTCCTCGCTTCTCTGTTCATTGAGGAAAATCGTGCGGGCGTCAAGGACTGTCCAGGAAGGTGCTTGCCCTCTCAGATAAAAACCTCCACACTCGGAGAGGCAACAACACTACCCAGCCAAGGAGGTTCAGCCATGAAACGCAGCTTCAAAAGCGTCCGCGTTCGTGAAGTCATGACGACCACACTCGTGACCGTCAGCCCTGAAGATTCGCTGCAACATGCACTGAAGCTCCTAGAAAAGTACCACGTTCATGAACTGCCAGTCGTCACTCCACAAGGTCATCTCATTGGCATCGTGACCGATGGCGATCTCAAGCTTATGACTCCTGTATACCCCTTGTTGCCTGACCACGAAGAGATTCGTCAAGCTTTACGAGATCTGAAAGTCGCTGTGGCAATGACAGTAGAGCCCGTGGTGATCAGTCCCAACGCAACCCTTCTTGAGGCAACAAAACAGTTATTTGAGCACAGCATCGGTGCATTACTGGTCGCTGAGGAAGAGAAGCTTCTCGGGATGCTCTCCGTCAGTGACGTGCTGCGGATCATCATCGAGCAGCAGGAAGCGTAGCACGAGCGATGGGACACGGAGCACGTCATACGCAACACGCAACATACAGCACGTGCTACGTGTTACGTGCTGCGTGATCTAGAACAGAGCATCTCAGTGCTAACGTCCAATCTTCTACAAACCCGCAGCGAAGGCCCCTACCTTTACCCTCGCTACATTAAGGTTGATGCGCGGCGGTTCATTACCATGGCGGAAGAGTTGATCGCCATTTATGCTGAGCATGAGGGAAAAACGCGGCGCGAACTCACTGATGCGCTCGACCGGTACGCAGACGATAGTACCGATTACCGCATCCAACGAGGGCTCGCCAAATTGCTCAGTGATGACCGCTGTGAGTTTACCGAGCGCACAATCGCCCCTTCCGTTGAGATTCGCCAACGTTTATTTGCCTTAGCCCGCGAAAATCATCCCGTCGTCCTCCAACCGGACCTGATTCATCCGGTCACCAAAGATGAGCTCTTAGCCGAGGTCGCCCGTGAGTATAAAACTGATCCAGAGCAAATCGCCTGGTCATTGTATGCCGACCTGAGTGAAAATCACATTTTGACACGCTTCGATGCCCCAACTCCGGAGTGGCTATTACAACGGTACAATGTCGCCCTCGCGCAAGCGATGCTCTATCGCTGTGTTCAGGTAAAATTATCCGTCTTCCGCAACATTCCGAGCCGCTACAAGCAGCTATTCAAGTTCATCAAGTTCTATCAACTGGTGCATGCGATTCAGGGCGACCTTGATAGTGGCTACGAAATCCTGCTCGATGGACCAGTCAGTATGTTTCGCATGTCGCAGAAATATGGACTCCAGCTTGCCGTGTTTCTGCCCGCGTTGTTGCTCTGTACCCGTTGGAAAATGGAAGCGGAGATTGTTACAGCTGATGGTTCGCATCGCTTCTTTCCGCTTGATGAAACTTCCGGGCTGGTTTCCCACTATAAAGACAGCACGATGTACGACTCACTGCTCGAACGGACCTTTGCCGAACGGTTTGCTGAAGTCGATAGCGGCTGGGACATTGAGCGAGAGGTTGCACTGATCAATTTGAAGGATACGGTTTTCATTCCAGACTTTGCTTTTCGTCACAAAGATGGACGTACGGCATTATTAGAAATTGTCGGGTTCTGGCGACCGGATTATCTGGAAAAGAAGATCATGAAGCTCAGGCGTTCAGGGCGGACCGATATGGTTGTCGCCGTTTCCGCGGGCCTCAACGTCAGCGAAGAAGACTTCAAAGATGTGCCAGGTAGTGTGTTCTTTTTCAAGAATCGCATCAACCCACAAGAAGTGATTACGCGGCTAGAACAGGTCGGACGCGATGCCTCATTAGAGACTTGAGGCTATCATGACTATGAAACGCGTCCCTCTTATCAAGCCCCAAGTCCCTAGCCCCATAGAAAAAGGAGGGAGCATGCCAGCCATTCTCTACGAGAAACGCAACCGTATCGCCTATGTCACTATCAATCGCCCTGAGGCAATGAATGCCTTAGGAATCGATCAGAGTCACGAGATGGCACAAATCTGGACTGATTTTCGCGATGATCCAGATGTATGGGTCGCGATTCTCACTGGCACTGGTGACAAAGCCTTTTGCGCCGGCGCGGATTTAAAAACCTACACGCCAAGCCTTGCCCAACGCGATACGTACGATGTGCGGCAGGACGCCAATCGTTTTGGTTTCGGCGGTATCACTCGCGGTTTGGAAGTCTGGAAACCTCTCAGAGAGTGTTTTGAAAAAGGGATTGGTAAGCTTGAGGGATGAATACACTGCCGCGAGTTTATCCAACGGACCTGACCATGACCGAATGGACACAATTGAAGAGCTTCTTTCCCCCGGCCTCTCGCCG
>VGTJ01000096.1 GCA_016874775.1 Deltaproteobacteria bacterium | reverse complement strand
GGCTACCGCAGTCTGTGTGTTCGTATCGAAACCAGAGTCCTTACCTGCCAAGCACGCTAAATTTTTGCCAGTTGCTACCTTTTTGAGTTGATTCATCAACCCGCCTCCACCTGTACCCCCCCCCCCCGAGCGCAACGCCCAGAAAACTGTCTGAGGCGCGCGAATTCGGGGGGGGTACATCGCAGCCTCCCTAAAGGCCACAAACACCCTGCTATTGCTTCAAAATTATTATGACAATTATACCTTCCCCATTGCTTACCGACAATGTTTACTGGTAGGCATGTTTACTGGTAGGCGCTGGCTGGTTCGCACAAACGACTAAAGACCCCGCCTTCACCGGCTCTCAAGAGGGAGGCAGATGAAGACGGGTCTATAGATTGCGTTTGCTGCAGTCACTGGAGTGGCCTATCTGGGCACGCCACGCTACTTGTCGAAGCTGCGGGCGCCGGCGTAGCCGAGGAGGCTGGCACAGGAGAGGAATGATGCCTCCGCCTCTCGCCGTACGACAAGCCCTGGCAGCGCATTCCCGCCGCCATAGATCCAGCGCCGCAGCTCCGTTGCTGCGGCAGGCCAGTCTCGCTGGTTGACCCGCCGCCGCAGCGTCGAAGTCTGCAGCCGCCCAGCGCCGAGGTTGAACGTGAAATCCACGATGGCCGCTAGGCGTTCTTCCGGCTCGGTGGCCAAAACCGGGCAGTAGCGCAGGGCTGCGGAGAGTGCTGTTTGCAGATCGCGCGCCAGATACACCTCGGCTTCGGCCTCCGTGATCGGCGGATGCTTGGGATCGCAGAGATGGCCGTAACCAATCGTCCAAAAGCCTGCGGGGCAGATATAAGGGACGGCAGTGATCTCGATTCCGCGTCTCACCTTGCGCTCGAACCCCTCGAAGTGCTTGGCCAGCTCGATGGCCGCTTTCGGCACCTCGATCACGGTCGCACCCGGTCGAACACGCGCCCGAGGAACCAGAAGTTCAGTACCCCGGCCCATAGGGCTTGGTCTGCTTCCGTCCATGCATACAGGATGGCAACGCCACAGCCTGCACCCCCAGTCACGGCTGCTGCGACGGTTGCCGTCTTGGCGGCGCAGTACAGCGCCATGAACCAGTAGGTGATGACCGGACGGACACTGGAACTCAGTGCATCGGCCCAGCGCACGCCGGTCTTCTCGCCTTGGGAGCGAACGGCTTCGCGCAGGGTTTCGATGGCCCCGACATTCCACGCGGCGTCGGCACCCGCGCCGATTTCCGACATCCGTTGCGCGCCGCGAATCTTCTCGAACTCCAGCGCCTTGTCCTGCATCGCCAGTTCGTGGCCGCGCTCGCCCTTGCGGTCGAGCCATTTGAGGATTTCAGGCGCAAGACGGAACGCCCCGCCGAGGAGGCCACCAAGTAGTGTCTCGATCATTGCGGGCCTCCCATCAGTTTGAGTTTGATAGCGGCACCGACCAGCAGCGCGGCCAGGATGCCGGTGGTGATGACCTTGACGGTGGTTTGCCACGCGGTGCGCCGGGCGTCACGCCAGGCTTCCAGCAGGTCGCGCAGTTCGCGGATGTCGCGGGCGGCATGGCCGTTTTCCAGCCCGAGGTGGGCCAGAACCCGTTCGGCTCCACGCTCAGCGGCGTGGGCCAGCAGTTCGTCGAAGTCCTCGCGTCGCAAGAGCAGCATGTTCTCTACGTGCGCAGGCTGTTGTTGTTCGGGTTCGGTCATTGGCGTTCTCCAGAAATGCGAAACCCGCCTCGTGGGCGGGTTTCTGGTTGGTGCAAAGGAAGGGAAATCAGATGGCGAGACCTGCGCTCCAGCCGGTGGACTTGTAGGCCGAGAGCTTGGCCTCGTCCTCGATGTAGCAAAGCCAGCCGATCTTGGGCGAGTGGTACTCCCAGGCATCGGCAATGCGCACCGCGATCTGGTTGGTTTTGCCTGCCCACACGCCCGTGGCAGCGGCAGGAATGAGGTAGCGGTCGCCGTTGGTGGGGCTGGCCGGTGGCGTGGTCAGGTCGCGGTCTTTTACGGACAGACCCACCACAGCGCCGAGGCGCTTGAGGTTGGTGTCCATGCCGGTGTCCCAGTGTGGGAGTGATGCTTTATCAGGCTTCCTCAGCTACTCTCTTCATTGTGGTGAAAACGACTTTTTTTGCTTGCTGTCTTCTTTTGCTTGGGACATTGCCAACGTCGCTCGCTTCTTCGTATGTTGTTCATATTGAGAACCAGACGTCTCCCACACCAACAGTAGAAGATTGGTTATCGACTCTTGGGACGGCTCTTGGACCCACGCTTGCCGATGCGATTCGTCGTGGCCGAGACCAGGCGCATCCTCGCGCACAAGCTATCCCTCCAGCAATCCGCCAGAAACTCGCTCCCTTTTTTTCAGCTGCGATACTGAAGAAAGTCCGCTATTCCACTGACTGGCAGAACGTCACGTCCGATGGCGCCTTGTATAGTCTGCTCCTTGCCACCGGTGCAGAGGCTGTGACCTTGGGAGAGGTGGTCATCTTTCGTGACGCAGCGAATGCGGCAGATCCTCTCTTGTGGGCACACGAGCTGACCCATGTTGAACAATACACGCGACTTGGTATTGCAGCGTTTGCTACACAGTATCTACAACAAGGTTGGCAGATGGAAGAGGAGGCCAAGGCAAAGGCCAGGAAGATTCAACAACAGCTCTCTCCTCCTCGTATTCAGTAATGGGACCTGCGCGTACGCTGAAACTCTCTCTCAATTCTCAGGTCTTCCCTGTCAGTAGTGTCGACGTTGTGAAATTCACAAATTGATAAATCTCATGCATCTTCCACGGGCGTTAGGATTTCGTAGTCTGGTCGCGCTGACCTTCTTTTGTGTCGCTGGTGGTCCCTATGGCATCGAAGATGCCGTTGGGTCGGCGGGACCCATGCTGGCACTCGGTGGCATCTTCCTGATTCCCTGGCTTTGGAGTCTTCCTACTGCATTAATGACTGCGGAGTTATCCTCTTCGATGCCCGAAGATGGAGGATATGTTGTCTGGGTTCAACGGGCCTTTGGCCGTTTTTGGGCATTTCAAGAAGGATGGTGGAGCTGGCTTTATAGCTTCGCCGATATTGCGTTGTATCCGGTGATGTTCGTTGACTATCTGTCGTATCTCTATGGGCCGATGACAAGGGCCGAACGATGGATGTGGGGAATGGGGGTCATTGCCAGTATGGCGTGGTTGAACATTCGGGGAGTGCAGTTAGTCGGACGGATGGCGGTGTTGTTCACACTGCTTGTCCTCGCCCCGTTTGTGGTCATGGCTGTAGTAGGAGCACCTCAAGTTAACGTAGCTTCGTGGACAGTTCGGCCAGATACCGTGGAATGGGGAGTGTTTCTCAGCGTATTACTGTGGAATACCTGCGGATGGGATAATGCAGGATGCTGTGCCGGTGAAGTAGAAAATCCGGAACTGACCTATCCCCGTGCGATGATCGTAGCAGTCCTGCTAGTGACACTTGCGTACCTTGTACCATTAGCAGTCGGGGTGGGGGTCAATACCCAGTGGGGAGAGTGGAAAGAAGGATACTTTCCCACCGTTGCCTCACAAATTGGTGGGCCGTGGTTGGGAGCCTGGATGACGCTTGCTGGACTCATCAGTGCTGTGGGGTTGTTTAGTAGCCTACTCTGTACGGCAGCACGGGTGCCGTATGCGATGGCGGTCCGTAGCATGCTCCCGGCTCCGTTGGCAACTTTGCATCCTCGCTATGGTACGCCATGGGTCAGCATCGTGCTGCAGAGTGCAATCGTCTCGTTGCTGATTACTTTTTCGTTTCAGGAATTGTTAGAAATGGATGTGTTCTTATACGCGTTCGCGTTAATTCCTGAATTTGCTGCCCTCGTGTGGTTGCGGATCAAAGAGCCCGATCTGATCCGCCCCTATCGTGTGCCAGGTGGGGTACTCGGGACACTAACCTTGAGTCTTCCACCGGTAGTGCTGTGTCTGTTGACGATGAGCCTCGCCGAGCCCCGTACCAAAATTATTGGCGGTGGCGCTGTTCTGTCTGGGCTGATCCTTGCCGGGATCATGGTGTACCGCGAACGACAACGTGTCGCGTCACCCGTAGAGACGCTGTAACTGCCAGGTGCAAGTGGTCCGCTGCCAGCGGATTCCAGGGATTCCGATAGTGCTATGTTTCTAGCAATAGCCACGAGTGAGAGTCCTGAGAGGCCAACCGTAGCTTCAAGGGAACACTGCTCGTATCCACTGGCATGGTACGCGAGTCGCGACTACTGAAGAATTTCTCTGAATCCGTACAGGTCGATTCGTTTTCCGTCGTCTCGCAATGCGCCGCTGATGATTGACATTACTTGCTCAACGCGAATACCCACAACACGCCACCTTGCGGAACGAATGTCTTGGTGTTGGCGGCTTTATCGAGTAACTCTTGTTTGCGTTGCGCATCAACACCCCAGCCGGCTTGGACAGCAACGTATTGCACGCCATCGACTTGATACGTGCTCGGTACGCCAGTTACACCTGAGTTCGTGCGTTGTTGCCACAAGAGTTTACCCGTCTTGGCATCGAAGGCGCGGAAATAACGGTCGTTGGTCCCGCCCTGAAAAACCAGGCCGCCACCGGTCGTGAGTATCGGACCCCAATTGTGCGACTTGAACGTTTGCGTCCACACCTTCTTGCCGGCATTCATATCCCATGCCTGAAGTTCGCCGATATGATCCTTGGCGCTGGGCTGTGGCAGTAATTCAATATCGGCGATGCCGAGACCGATATAGAGCTGCCCAGGAGCGTACGTTACGGGCTTTCCCTTCATCGCACTGCACAGGTTCTCGTTGGCAGGGATATACAGATAGCCGGTCTGTGGATTGTACCCTGCAGGCGGCCAGTCCTTACCACCCCAGATTGATGGACAAAACTCGGCGCGTTTGTCGATGCCTGGAATGCGCGCGGCATCGTAGGTTGGTCGTCCAGTTTCTGGATCTACCTTGGCAAATACATTTTGCTTCACAAATGGTTCTGCATGCACAAAAGCAATCTTGTCAGCACTCCGCTCAAGTAACCACAAGTACCCGTTACGCGCGGGATGCACCAACGCTTTAATCACCCGCCCGTTGCGGTTGACGTCGATGAGGATCGGTGCTGACACTTCGTCCCAATCCCATGAATCGTTCCAGTGATACTGATGATGCGCTTTGAGTTTGCCGGTATCGGCATCTAAGGCGATCACAGAATTGGCGTAGAGGTTATCGCCTTTGCGGACTTCTCCCATGAATGGGCCAGGGTTGCCCGTGCCCCAGAATGTGAGATTCAGTTGAGGATCATAACTCCCTGTGATCCAAATCGGTACTGCGCCGTTTTTCCAGGTTTCACCGGGCCAGCTGTCGTTGCCCGGCTCACCTGGGCCAGGCACGGTATACGTTTTCCATACCGGCTTGCCAGTTTCAGCATCGAACGCTTGAACAAAGCCACGGATGCCTAACTCACCACCAGACACGCCGACCATGACCTTATCGCGTGCCACTAATGGGGCAAGCGTCATATAATAGCCAGTGGAATAATTCTCCACAGTTTGATCCCAAACTACGTCACCGGTCCGTGCGTTCAGTGCGACCAGATGTGCATCAACCGTCGCCAGATATACTTTGTCTCCGTACAGTGCGACTCCGCGATTGGTTGGGTGCAGTTGTACGAGGTCCTCCGGCAACTCGCGTTTGTACCGCCACAGCAGGTCTCCGGTTTTCGCATGCAAAGCGAGCACCTGGTTTTGTGGAGTCGTGATGAACATGATGCCATTATTGACAATGGGTGGGGATTGATGGCCTTCACCAACACCAGTGGAAAAGGTCCAGGCCGGGACGAGCTTGCGAACGTTCTTGCTGTTGATCTGATTGAGTGGGCTGTATCCCCAACTATCATACGTGCCGCGATACATGAGCCAGTTTTGCGGTTCTGGATGGAGGAGTCGTTCGTTGGTTACTGGCTGGTATTTTTCAAGCGATTGTGCGGATACCAGCGCAGCGTTCAGGCTAAGGATAAAAACGCAAAGAAAGATAACACTCTGAGACATGCAATTCCCTCACTTCTGTTCAGCGCCGACTCGACCGGAGAATGGTCCAGCGACAGAAAGCTGTCCATCGACAACGCGCAACGGGAGCGCTGCGAGTGCCTTCGGTGCTGGACCACTGACTACACGGGCACGATCTTTGGCATCAAAAGTTGAAGTATGACACGGACAAACCAGGTGTTGGGTGGCGTCTTCCCAGCCAACGACATCACATCCTGTGTGTGTGCAAACCGCAGAATAGCCAACGATCCCATCAGCAGATGTCGCACGCGTCTGTTCAGTCAGTGTTTCCGGAGCTAGCCGCACCAGCAGCACGCGATTGAGACGTGAGCCGTCGCGTACGACCTGCGTCGTCGGGTCTTTGGCGTAGGCAGTTACTGGTGGGCTACCAAGTGGCACATCTCGCGGGGAGATTAGTTGTCCCTGACGATCTCCCATAGCAAAAACAAGCGAGTCTCCGGCTTGTGGGCGAGCTTTCTTGGGGTCGGTCTGGGCATGGGCTACTTGCCCGACTGCGGCAACGGTGAGACTTACCCCAAGAGCGGACTTTAAGAGACTCCTGCGGGTTAGCTGACGATCAGCCCTAGGACATTGGTCGCAGGGAAGCGAATCTTTCTGACTTTCGGACATACCTTTCGGACGATCCACGTAAAAACTCCTTTCGGTCCGCACTCTTCTATGGGTGGAGAGCGATGAAGTCAATTGTGCGCAACTCTCGCACGCAACCTCTTTCATCCTGTTGTGTTTCTTGTTTTCAGAAGGAGGTCCCTATGCATACACGCTTCAAGAAGTTGTTGTTCCTCATCATCCCGCTTCTAGGAATTGCCCTCTGCACCTCACCGGCCTTCGCCAAGAAAAAACACTGCAAACCACGCTACAACCAGTCTTATTACGACCGCTACGGTTATGACCGTGGCTCCTATGATCCTTACTACGGTCGTGGACGTTACAACGACCGTTACTATGATCGTTATGATGATGATGACGATTACTATCGTCGCCGCACTTACAGCCGTCCACGTTATAATGATGGTTACTACGGCGGTTCGTACTATCCTCCGGGTGGCAGTATCCCCTGGTGGGACATCTTCATTCCCCGCTACTAACCCCTTTCCCTCCACAAAAGCTGGGGAGTTGTTCTCGTCGTCTGCACGGGACAACTCCCCGCCCCGTTGTTGATTTCACTCCTGTGTTCTTTCCCTTCGGGTCCTACTCTTGTGCTCTTTTCAGTCGCGTAGTAAGCGGCAAGGCTGAAAGGGGAAATTCCAATGGCAACAGTTGGGTTTATTGGCCTCGGGAATATGGGATTGCCCTCTGGCACCCACTAGACCTGTTCATTCCTCTCCCTTAAAGGAGTGGCATGGCAAAAAAAGCGACGGCTTATAAAGGACCATTGCTCGGCGCGCATATGTCGATCGCTGGTGGCGTCGACAACGCGATTCTCCAAGGAAAAGAGGTCGGCTGTGATACCGTGCAGCTCTTCACCAAGTCCTCACGGCAGTGGGTGAGTAAGCCGCTTGGTGAAGAAGAGATCGCTCGTTTTCATCGCGCGAAAAAGGAAACTGGCCTGACGAAAGTCGTTGCTCATGACTCTTATCTTTACAACTTTGCCGCCGTTGATGATGCCTTACGGAAGAAGTCGGTCGCTGGCCTCATCGATGAGATGGAACGTTGCGAAGCGCTGGGAATCGTCTACCTCATTGCCCATCCTGGAGCGCATGTCGGTGCCGGAGAAGAAGCTGGGATTCAAACCATTGCCAAGTCAATTGATGAAATGCACAAGGCCTGTCCTGGCTATGATACGAAACTGGCGATCGAAATTACCGCCGGGCAGGGATCAAACTTAGGCTATCGCTTTGAGCAGGTGCGACAGATTATTGATGCAAGCAAAAATCCTGATCGACTTCGCGTATGCTTTGATACCGAGCATGCCTTTGCTGCAGGCTACGACTTGCGTACCAAAGAAGGCTACGAACGGACTTTCGCTGAGTTTGATGAAATCATTGGCCTTGATCTTCTGGTCGCCTTTCATCTCAACGATGCGAAGAAAGACCTTGGTTGTCGCGTCGATCGTCACGAACACATTGGCAAGGGCTTTATTGGCCTAGAGGCGTTTCGGCTGTTGATGAATGACAAACGATTCTGGGGATTGCCCATGTGTTTGGAAACTCCCAAAAGTGACGACTGTCATGAAGATCGTGAGAACCTCGCTACCCTGCGCGACCTTCTGCATTGATTGGTGGAAATGACTGCATCCCCTAGCGAGCGCGTGCAGGCCAATCGTCACAAGCGGCGGTTGTTCCTGAACATCGTTTCTGGTCTGCTTGGCATCGGGCTCCTCGGCTTCCTGGTGTGGGAAGTCGGTATCAATGAAGTGCTCGGGTATGTGCAACGCATTGGTTGGTTAGCACCTCTGCTCCTGTTGCCATCAGTGGTGATTGCTTTGTGTGACGCCAAAGGTTGGGCCTGTGCACTGCCGACAACTATTTCGCTCCCTCACATTCCGTTATGGCGTTGGTCGCTGGCACGCTTAGCTGGTGAGGCAGTGAACAATCTGACACCCACTGCTAACCTTGGTGGCGAGCCGGTGAAAGTGTATATGCTCCGCGCCCACGGGCTGCCGACGGAAGCGGGATTGGCTTCGGTGGTGGTTGCGAAAACGGCACTGACCGTATCACAGGTTGTGTTTATTCTGCTGGGGATTCCGTTCTTTCTCCACCGTTTAGGATGGATTCAGCAAAGTTGGTGGGTGCTTGGGCCATTGTTGTTGTTGGCGTACGGTTTTACGTTGTTGCTCATTCGCTGGCAGCGGCGTGGATTGATGGGAGTGAGTGTTCGCTTCTTACGCCGCCTCCTCCCTCGCTGGCAGCGTCTCGTACGTTGGGAAGAGCGTGCCAAAGAAATTGATGCCCACCTCTTACATTTTTACGAGGGCAACACCCGTGGGTTCGTTACGTCGACTTGTTACCATTTTGGTGGGTGGATATTTGGTGCCATTGAACTGCTGGTGTTTCTTTTTTTGATGGGAGTCCCGGCGGCTCCTACGGATGCGCTTATTATCGAAACAATGATTCAGCCATTGACCGTGGCAGCACTGGTTATTCCAGGTGCGTTAGGCGTGCAGGAGGCTGGGGGCGTCTTTCTGTGTCGATTACTTGGCATCGATGATGCTGCTGGACTGACATTGATGGCGCTGAGACGAGCACGGGAGACGGTTCACAATGGTATTGGCCTCGCTGCGCTCATGCAAATGGGGCGTGGTCTCTTGCCGCAAAAAGCTCACTAAAATCTCCATTGCCTTATATTTCTTTCCGCCCCCACACGTTTGTGAGCGCACCAAAGCGACCCGCGCGAAACAAGAGCCAGGCTAAGAATATCCAGAACACATGTGCCCCAAGTGCAGCGCCCCACAGAAACCAGTGAAGTTTCCCGATGAGCGCGCTCGCAACGATTACGACAGAAAAATCTCGGGTTGTGAGGCTTGCGAGTATTTTTTTTATGGTGTGATCTTCCCACCCGTTGCGCTGTTCTCCCGTTGCTTCGGTCTTCTCAGCGAGGGTGACAAAAGGGAACGACAATGCACCGCCAATGGCCAGCAGACTGGCGAGCAACAACGCATGTTGTGTTGTTCCATCGTGCCACACCGCCACGCCGATGCCGAGGAAAATAGCAATACTGACGATCGTGTCACAAACAATATCTAACCAATCTCCTAGCGGAGATTCCATGAACTTGACCCGCGCGATCTCTCCATCGCAACAATCCAGGACAACAGAGAACTGTAAGAGCAGTGCACCCAACACTGGGCCCCAATATCCACCAGGAAAAAAACAGAGCGCTCCGAGTATGCCAACCAGACAAGAGAGAACCGTCACTTGATTAGGAGTGAGCGGCGTGCGCAACAACCAACGGGTTATATGCCGAGAGACTTTACGGTTCATGTACGTATCAACCTGTCCATCGCGTGGATTCTCAAGAGACAGGAGTAAATTGTGTTCAGTCTCGGGAATGAGCGTTGCCGGTGTCAGTCGTTGCAGAAACAAACCTCGACCTACAGGAGGAGGAACTTGCATGCTCTGATACGCTGGTGTCGTTTTGTCCCACGCCTTTCCTTGTTGCAGTTCGGTGAGGATCAAGGGAAGCTCTGCGGTCGGAATGAGAGCAAGCAATGGTGATGCTGAAGCTTCAGCGACCCTGATCGTTTGCCCATCGTAGCGCCGCACGAGTTCCTGAATAGTCGGATGACGAAAGACTATGTCAGTTGCCACGACCAGACATTGTCCCTGGTCCTGTACCTGCGGTATCCGGTTTTGGATGGAGGAGGGCCAAAGAAGCTGGCTCGTAATCCGTGGATCATGACGCAGCTCCTGTTGGAATGCTGCTTCGTGCTCTTGAGGACAGCTGAGATAACACGTTGCGGCTCCAGCTTTCTGAGCCGTGAGTACCGCTCGTTTAATGAGAGAGAGTCCGCCAAACTGTGTCAGCGGAGCAACCGCTCCTTCTCCAGGGGCGACAATGACAGCCACCACAATCATAGGCGGGGCAAACCATAGCGACTGAAATAGGGGCATTCAAGAGCGTGATGAACCAAACCGCGCCAATGGTGTTGACCACGGGTAGAAAACATAGACCGGGAGAAGGCCGCAGGCCGTTGCTAGCGTGCTCGTGTCGGCAACGCTGCGTGTATTCCGACCTCTAGTGGAGGAGAAAAGAAGGAAAAAGCAAGCCCTGTAGCGCCTTTCTTTCTCACAAAGTGCGGGTATAATAGCCACTTTCCATAGACTGAGGAGTGAGAAGGAGAAGGGAATGCGGACGTTGTTTTTAAACCCGCCTGCATATGAGAATTTTGACGGGGGTGCGGGGTCTCGTTATCAAGCCACACGCGAAGTGTGGTCGTTCTGGTACCCAACCTGGCTGTGTTACCCAGCCGGGATGATTAAAGATAGCCGCGTGCTTGATGCGCCACCGGAAAAACTGAACCAAGTGCAAACCGTGGCGATCGCGAAGGAGTATGACTTCGTTGTGCTCCACACGAGTACTCCATCGTTTAAGATGGATGTCCGCACAGCGGAAATGATCAAGGCGGAAAACTCAAACTGTGTCATCGCCTTTGTCGGTGGTCACGCTACGGCCATGCCTGAGCAAACGTTGAAAGCTTCGCCAGCAGTCGACATCGCGGCGCGCAAAGAGTTTGACTTTTCAATGAAGGAAGTCGCCGAAGGATGGGATTGGGCGAAAATTCAGGGCATCAGCTACCAAAAGGATGGCAAGATCCACCACAACCTCGATCGTGCCCCGTTACTGAGTGAAGACTTAGACAAACTTCCCTTCGTGACCCAAATCTACGATCGTGACCTCGACTTTCGTAAATACAACAGCCCGTATTGTCAGTATCCTTATGTTTCTCTCTATACCGGTCGCGGCTGCCCGGCTCGCTGCACTTTCTGTTTGTGGCCGCAAGTGACCACCGGTCATTCTTATCGTACCCGGTCGGTGGACAACGTGATCGAAGAAGTCAAAGAAATGAAGCGCCTCTTTCCGGGCATGAAAGAAATCTTCTTTGATGATGATACCTTCACTGCTGATCGCAAGCGGGCACAAGAAATTGCCCAGAAATTGAAGCCGCTGGGTTTATGTTGGTCTACCAATTCACGCGCCAATGTCGATTACGAGACGCTCAAGATCATGAAAGATGGTGGGTTGCGTCTATTCGTGATCGGCTACGAGTCTGGTAACGCCGATATTCTCAAGAATATCAAGAAAGGCGTTGCGCTTGAGACTGCCCGTCGCTTCACGCAAGATTGCCACAAGTTAGGTATTTTGATTCACGGCACCTTTATTCTCGGCTTGCCTGGTGAGACGCGCGAAACGATTCAAGAGACGATGCGTTTTGCCAAAGAGATGAACCCTGAAACCATTCAGGTCTCGTTGGCGTCTCCGTATCCAGGCACCGCCTTTTACGATTACGCGATCGAGCACGGCTATATCAAACCCGAGGATATGGTTGATGAGACTGGCTATCAACGTTGTGTCATCAATTATCCAGGTTTGTCAGGGGACGAGATTTATCAAGCGGTCGAGAAGTTCTATAAGTCGTATTACTTACGTCCTCGCTATATTTTCAAATCGCTCAAGAAAATGGCTCTCCATGCCGACGAGCGCAAGCGCATGTGGCAAGAAGGCAAAGACTTCTTCCGCACGATGCGCAAACGTCGCGAGGTTATTGCCGCAAAGCCGCAGGTTGCTTCGTCGTCGGCGGCTTAAGTCGTGCGAAATCAGAAGTCGAAGCAGTGGGCCATAGACAACAGAAACTCCCGGCAGTGTCATTCTGAGCATAGCGAAGAATCTCTTTGCGAGACCCTTCACTGCGTTCAGGGTGACAAATTCCGGCACGTTAGTCCTTAGGGCACGGCGCACCGTGCCCCTACGTTTTTTCCCTCCGTTGTATGAGCACCGTTGGTTTCTTTCTTCTTGTCCTTCTACTCCTGATCGCTTGTGCTTATTCCCTCTTTACAATCTACGCTGCCTGGCGATTTTTCCGCTCCGGTCCACCAGAGGCCACTTCTCTCCCGCCAGCTTCTCTCTTTAAACCACTGAAGGGCGCATCAGAGGATCTCTACGATAATCTCGCGAGTTTCTGTCGGCTCGATTATCCGTCCTATCAGCTTCTGTGTGGGGTACGGGACCCACGCGACCCCGCCGTCGCAGTAGTTGAGCGCTTACAACGCGACTTCCCCTCGCACGACATCGTGCTGATTGTAAAGCCAGACACGATCGGCAGTAACCCCAAGGTCGACACACTGCATCGCTTGGCCGCGGCAGCGACATACGACATTTTTGTCATCAGTGATGGGGATGTGTCGGTGGCACCGAGCTACCTCAGTGCCATCATTCCACCATTGACTGATGCACGAGTTGGACTCGTGACCTGTCCGTATCGAGGCGGAGCGGCAACCCCATTCCCGGCGTTATTCGAGTCGCTTATCATCAATACGGCTTTCTCACCACAAGTGATCGTGGCACGCCTGGTTGAGCAAGCGACCTACGCGTTTGGTGCGACGATGGCTGTCAAACGACAGTGTGTTGACGCAATTGGTGGGTTCCCAGCTATAGCTGATTATCTTGCTGATGATTATTACCTTGGCCATCTCGTTAGCAAAGCTGGCTATGACATACAGATTGTTCCGCACGTGGTCGAAACGCACCCTGGGGTTGCCTCGATCCGAGAGCTATTGCACCACCAACTCCGCTGGGCTCGGACACAGCGCAACTGTCGTCCTAGTGGGTACTTCGGAACAGTGGTCACGTTTGGTACGGTTTGGGGCATCCTGAGCTTGGTGTTGTTTGGTGCGTCTGCGTGGATGTCGTTGCTGGTGTACCTGACTTTCGTTCTCCGTTTGCTCTCTGTCTGTGTCGTGAGTGGAATTGTCTTGCGCTCTTTTCTTACCCTGAAGGCGTTGTGGCTTGTTCCGTTTGCTGATCTCTTTTCTTTTTTCATCTGGGGAGCGAGTTTGTGGGGAAATACCGTGCAGTGGGGAGAGGATACTTTCCGGGTGCAACGGAACGGAAAAATGGTACGTGTTGGCGAGAGACATGGGAGCAATTAAGGGAAGGTTCGTTCCTGCCGATACCCTCTAGGAACCGGGATTTTTGGCCGGGATCTGAGAGGGATTATGGTGACAGTACCGCCGTCTTTTTCTTCAGCGAGTTTTGCGCACGACGAGGCAGATGATGAACTCGTCAGAACGCGCGAAGAGCGAGTTGAGGTTTCTCTCCCTGCGCGGCTTATTCGCCCTGTGGCTGGAATGAATGATGAAGTGATTCCTGTCATCCTGACGAACGTGAGTGCATCAGGATTACAAATTGTGACAGATCAACGCTTTTCCTTGCACCTGCCCCCGTTCCTGGGTGCGCGCTTCACTATTGAATTCTTCTTCGACTCCATAGAAATTCGCCATGTGAATGTAGAAATTGTCAGAAGTGAGAAACGGCAAGGATACCGGGTACTCCTGGGCTGTAAATTTACTACCCTTCCCACTCAGGCACGTTTGGCCTTACGGGCGGCCGTTGCTGCTCGCCGCGCCTCCGCTGGTCACGTCTGACGTGCTGAAGTCAGCAGCATCCCTGGTAAGTCGCGATAACTGATGAGTTGTACGCTGCGCGCTTCGAGGGCATTCCGGACTGATCGTCTGGTCAGTGCGTCAAGCTCAACCTCACGGCGATAGGTGGGCGTCCATCGTTGAACCTCGGGACAGGGCAGAAACGCTGGATGGCAATAGAGTTCAGTTACTCCCGGCGTCAGCTGGGGAATGAGGCGAAGCAAATAACTCTCGGTGATTTCTCCACTTTGATGCAAGCCAAACAAGGTCGAGGGAAAAATAACTCTCGCCATCAGTAATTTTTTTCTTGCTCGCGCTGCGAGACGAGTGAAAATCAACGACTCCCAGCGTTTGCGTACGCCAGAACGGGAATCAAGTGAGAGGCTCAACGCCACAGGTTCATCTGTCATGCGCATGGCTGGAATGTTGTACTCCCGCAACAATGGCAGCAAAATGTCCAATACCGTGGGATGCATGTGGATATTGAGATGTCCATCAATATGAGCCAACGGAAGCCCAGTCGAGAGGAACTTCTCAATCTGTGCCCGACATTCATCGCGTACCTGCTCACGGACTCGCGGGAGAAAAAAATAGCGTAACCCGGCGTGAGTAGGATTATCGAGAAAATTCCCGGCAAAATCGGTGAGTGCTGAGGTGAAATGGGGTGGCAGAGTTGCGCGCCCTTGGACCAGGGTCAAATGTAGCCCCACACTCAAACTGGGTGTCTCTTTGGCACGAGCAACAGCATCTTGCCACGCTGGGCCAGAGACCATCAAGCTGGTGTTGGTGAGAATGCCGTGCTGGTGTGTGTGAATGATCCCCGCATTGACTTGCGAAGAGAGGCCAAAGTCATCGCCGTTAACGATCAAATAGCGCTGCGAAGTCATGAGCTATATCTTCAATGGGAAACAGAGGATGTTGTGTTTGTTTGCCTAGTGAGTGGATGATCGTGGTGTTGTCTGTTTACGAATACGTAAGACGAGTGCAAGAAGCCCGATGATTCCCAGTGCGATGAACCAGCGTATTGAGTACTGCCAGTTAGCTGTCCAACCACGTGCGACCACTCCCTCATACACCTGTAACAACATAACGCCAGCGAACCAGCCGCAACACGATTCATACTCTTTGCGCCAGGCAAGTCCCCAACCAAAAGGGCGTGTCGTAGCAAAAGCCGCTTGCAGATTGCCCAGAGCGGGAAGAAAGCGCGGGACCGCATCTTTTCGATACTCCTGGTAGTCGTTGCTGAATCGGCGGCGCAAGCGTTGTTCTTCCATGGTGGTGATGCTGTGGTACAGATACGCAAACGGCAACAGGAGCAGTGGATATGCCCAAGGATTATGGAAGACAATGACAAGGCCTGCGACGATGAGAAAGTTTCCCGCATAGAGTGGATGACGCATGAGCTGATACGGACCGCGATCTCGTACTCCCCATTTTCCGACCGAGGCGTTACTTCCCCACGCCCACATCCGTAGCCATTGTCCAAGAGCACAGATGGCAACACCGAAGATATCACTCACTGTGTCTAGAAGAGGGCTTCCAAAGGGAACCGTCGGCTGCAACCACAGAAGAGTTAACAGCACGAGCGGAATTGGCAGATACCGTCGGTAGCGACGCAGCCAAATGACAACTGGTGATGCATCGGGCGGATGTGGCGGATGGCGCACCCCAGCATAAGCTTCACTCTGAGCATTGTTACTGGTGGTAACGATCCCCTGTTCGCTTTCTTTCGATACCATACTCCTCCGCGATCATGGTCAACGATTTATCTTTGCCGCAGAAGGCTGTCTAGTCGGGAAGACGGTGGATCAGTGCCAAACGTGCCTCAGCGTCTGGACCAGCAGAAATGTTGCTATCAAGGAGCAACTGCGCAGGGCCAGAAGTTTGGACTTTCTGCCAGTGAGGAAAGCGCATGAGATAATATCCTGGTTCACAGCGACTCAGGTCTGGTTGCTCGGCGCATGGAGCTAACGGCACATGGCGGCCGAGATAAAAATACACTTGCGAGAATTCATCGAACTCGGAGGAGTAGGGGAGGGGAGTGTAGAAACGTAAAGGCTGAGTGGAAGGAACTGCTTCTGCAATTGCGGCAGCAAAGCCCGTAAAGGATTTGAATTCTTTTGAGTACGCACGGGTAAATGGATAGATCCCCGCAGTCGAAAGCAGGAGCGAACAAAGCAGACTCCACAGCGCGCTCTGCCAGCGACCCGCAGTGGCAAGAACAACTGTCCACGTGAGAGTGCCGCACAATACTGCGAACACGATGGTCCCGTACACTGGTTGCTCGGCAAAGAAGCGAATGTAGAGCGCAACGTTACTCCATTTGTCGTCGCCAACAAATGTGTCGATCCACGGCGTATCGATCGTTATATTTCCCGACGCAGTAGCCCATGCGGCAATAGCTGCGAGTCCGCACATAATTCCGGCCACGAGGCGGAGTGGAACGCGCAACAATATCGGCCACGGCTGAGATGCCACTGGCACTGTCGACCATCCCCATTCGGCGGCAAACAACGCCATGGCTGGATACACGGGTAAGAGATAGATGCTGCGTTTCCCGGCAGCGATGGCAAAGAACATGACAATGGAAAACAGCCACACCAAGGGAAACACGCCGCGCTCTCGTACGGGTGCCTGCTGAGATAGTCGCCAGAGGCCGAGACCGAACAACAAGCTCCATGGCAAACCTTCGACAATGAAGGGGAAGAAGAAGAAAGACGCTGACGGAATGCGTTTGCCAGAACCGGCAGTGAAGCGAACGAGATTCTCCTGCCAAATCTGTTTGTGAACGAACGTCCAGCCTTGCTGTGAGAAGGCCAACAGATACCAGCACAATGGCAGGCTAATGGCGATGAGGATACCAGGAAGAAAGAGGAGGAGTCGCAGTCGTTGGAGTTGTCGTTGAATCGCGAGATACGACACAATGGCGACGAGCGGCAGAATATAACCGATCGGTCCTTTGCTCAGTACCGCGCCGGCAAGAGAAAGATAGAATGCCCAGATTTTCCAATCGTGCCACTCTTCATTTTCATACATGAACGTAAAGCTGGTGAGCGCAGAGAGCACAAAAAACGACAATGCGGGATCTACCCACCCTTCGCGAGCCATCTCCACGACCGCGGGAGTTGTGAACAACAGCAATGCCGCCAGCACGCCGACTTCCCGACCTGCGAGACGACAGCCGAGCAAGCACGTGAGGGCAATGGTGAGTGCAGAGAAGAAAGCGTTAGGAAGGCGCACACTCCAGGGCGAGACACTTCCAGTGAGACTCGCAATCAGCACACCGCACCAATGAAAGAACGGTGGTTTTGAAGGAATGGTCTCGCCATTGCGGAGTGGTAAAATCCAATTGCCGGTGTTGGCAATTTCTTGCATCACCAATGCCTCACGGCCTTCCATGGTACGGTAAATCGGCCCTTCGCCAATACGCCAGGAAAACGCTACGAAGGAGAAAATAAACAGTAGCGCCGAGAGTGTGAGTGGAGAAAGGCGATTGAGCCGAGCAAGCGATGAAGGAAGCATACAACCGTTCAAAGGTAATCTCTATGTTGATACAGGAAAGTGACGAAAGATATACATTGGGTTTACGGAGGAGTTAAGCGAGGGGTTTGCAGAGGGCAAGGTTTGCAGCGATCTGAAAGAGTCCCGCTTACTGGTCGTCTTTAGGTTTCAAGGCGAAAAGCGCTTCCAATTCGTAAAGTGCTCTGAGATCCTTGGGTCTACCGGCCGCTCGCTTCGCACGAATCAATCCTTCTAAGGTCAGCACGAGACAAGAGAGTCCATACAATTCCACCTCCTCTGACACGACTTGGACAGACTCGTATCCTCCCAATCCTAAAACCTCTCCAAGAAGATCAAGATCTCCGACGTCCGTTGTCAGAGTGAAATTGAGACCAGCACGAAGAGTAGGGGTATCAAGACAAAACGGAAGGTCAGGTGGTGCCCCCCGTAAGCGAGGATGAAAAGGCGCAAGTGCTTGCGATAAGCGTTCAAGATTGTCAGGGTCTCGTGCGTAGCAAATATCGACATCGCCGGTTACGGTTGCCGCTCCATGCGCGATTGCGGCCAGTCCGCCGATAAGAACGAACTTACTCCCGGCGCTGTGAAGGATTTGCAGGAGTTGCTCGAATCCGCCGTTCACGATTAGCCTTTCGCAGTGCTTCAACTGCTTCTAGCGCTCGCCGGTGATTTTCCAAACGCTCGGTTGGTGTCCGCCGCAGATTTTCTTGAAGCAAAGTCAAATCAACTCCGTACCACACGGCTCGTTCAAGAGGGTCTGTCGGGATATTGCTAAAGTCAAGCTCGAGCGCAGTTTCTACTTGAGACATGAAGCGCAAAGTAACAAGAAGGGCATTTCTCCACAAGGGATATTCTCAGGCCCGAACTCATCAAATTGCTCAGCTGGACCGATGTACACCCCTGATCGTGCCGTCCAACGCCATAATGCGTGGCAACACTTCTTGCTCTGCTCGCTGTAGATCTTCAGGAAAATCGATTTCTGTCCACGGCAAGTCATCAACCCGCTCGAAACCGACGAAACGTTGGGAGAGAAAAATGGGATACGCTTCTTCGTGTTCAATGGTGTCACGACCCTTGGCTACGAGATCGTCAAGAATTGATCGCAAGAGTAAGGCATCACTACGAGAGACTTTCAGAAAACCGACTGACTCACCAACAACGTCGAAATCTCCCGATCCGCCACGGACGATATTTACCACGCGACCGCCGCGCGTCAGCAGCATCTGTTCTTCGCCGGTGTTTTCAGCGCTGCCATCAAGTAGGAAACAATTCGCGTGTGGCGAGCGAATCAACCGGTCAATCATGGCAACCGGAAAGAGCACATCAGCATCCATGATGAGAATATCATCGTTGAACTCTTCACCGGCACTTAACAACGAGAGAATCGCCCCTTTCTCGTACTGTGGATTGTTGACGTAGGTAACACAGACTCCACCGCAACTCGCACCAATCTGCTGCTTGATCATCTCGCCACGATAACCAATCACGACAATGGCCTGTGAAACGCCTGCTGCACCGAGTGTCGTGAGGGTCCGTTCGAGCAGTGTTTTGCCTTGAATGTCGATCAAACACTTTGGACGATGATCTGTAACCTCCTTAAAGCGTTTGCCAACACCCGCGGCAAGAATAATCGCTTTCATTCTCGCTACTCAGTCGCCAATTCTCGCACTAACGCTTCATTCGACACGGCTTTCTCAAAGAGTGAGAGAATCAGTTTTGTTCCTTCGACAGGAGTGAGGTCAGCGATACGGCGGCGCATTACATGTGAGGCTTTGAGTTCTGCAGGGTTGAGTAATTGGTCTTCGCGGCGGGTGCCAGATTTAGGGATGTCGAGCGCGGGAAAGATGCGGCGGTCAGCCAGACGACGATCAAGCACGATCTCCAAATTGCCCGTGCCCTTGAACTCTTGTGCAATTACATCATCCATCACGCTGCCGGTATCGATCAACGCCGTTGCCACAATCGTCAGTGAGCCGCCGTTTTCTATTTGTCGCGCTGTGCCAAAGAAACGCTTCGGCATCTCTAATGCCTGCGCATCAATACCACCACTCATGGTCCGGCCAGTCCGGGTATTCAAATTGTGTGCGCGAGATAGCCGCGTCAGCGAATCGATGACCACTACGACGTCGTGTCCGGCGAGGGCATCAGCCACGACACGTTCGAGGCAAGCGCTGGCTGTTTCTAGATGTTCTTCGAGCGAGCGATCATTAGAAGAAGCGAACACTTCGGCTTTGACCGAGCGGCGAAAATCGGTGACTTCTTCTGGTCGTTCATCAACCAGCAGGCAATACAGTTTCGCGTGCGGTGCGCTGGTAGAGACACCATTACAAATATCTTTGAGGAACGTGGTCTTGCCGGTTTTCGGCGGGGCGAGAATAAGTGCACGCTGACCAAAGCCGATGGGGCAGAGGAGGTCAATCACACGAAGCGTCAGTGGTGCACCAGAACTCGCGAGTGGAATGCGCCTTGTCGGAGCAAGCGCAACGTGTGTTTGAAACTCGCGCAGGAGATCGGATGCGGCCTGGGTCTTTTGCGAGGGTCGTTGTTGCTGTCTTGAATATTGCTGTCGCCGCCTCCCACCTGCACCGCGTCGAGGATGTTGCATGGATTTTTTCCTTACTCCCACATTGACCAGAGTAGTTCCATTGTACCCTACTTTTGCCCCTGGATACTACGTCTCTTAGTCGATTGTTCGATAGCTGACAGTTGAGTCGCCTCTCAGCTATAGTGCGCTTCATGACGCGACATACATATCGGGTTGGAGTCGACATCGGTGGTACTTTTACCGATATCTTTCTTTTGTCTCATGACGGTAGCGAGGTCGCTATTGGGAAAGTGCTGACAACTCCACAAGATCCAGCGGCTGCGGTGGTTAACGGTCTGCACACGTTGCTGGCTGAACGTAATATCCCTCCTGCGTCTGTGACCCACTTAGTACATGGCACCACCCTTATTACCAATGCCATCATCGAACGGAAAGGGGCGAAGACTGGTCTGATCACGACCAAAGGATTTCGTGACGCGTTAGAAATTGGCCGTGAGCGTCGCTATGACATCTACGATATCTCGTTGGAGAACCCCGAGCCGTTAGTGCCCCGTTTCTTACGGTGTGAGGTCAACGAGCGCCTGGATAATACCGGCCACGTGATGGTGTCGCTCGACCCAGAAAAGGCGTTAGCGGTGATCCGAGGGCTGGTACGCGATGGGGTCGATGCCATTGCTGTCTGTCTCCTCCACTCATTTCGTAACCCGATTCATGAGCAGTTGATAAAACGTCTGGTGACTGAGCACTACCCGCACCTCTTTTGCTCGCTGTCGAGTGAGGTCATGCCGGAGATTCGCGAGTACGAACGTACCTCGACGACCGTGGCCAACGTGTACGTCAAACCACTAGCGCAACAGTATCTCAATAAACTCAATGCCGATCTGCGTGCACTCGGGTTGCCACGTGATATTTTCATTATGTTGTCGAATGGCGGTATCACCAGTTGTGGGGTCGCCGGTGAGTACCCCATTCGTCTGATCGAGTCTGGCCCGGCAGCTGGTGCCCTGGCTGCGGTTTTCTACAGCACTCATCGACAACTGCAACGAGTGATTTCTTTTGACATGGGTGGGACTACAGCCAAGATCTGCTTGATCGATCATGGCAAGCCGCTGTTAACGACAGACTTTGAAGCGGCGCGAGTCTACCGCTTCAAGAAAGGAAGTGGGCTGCCGCTCAAAGTGCCAGTGATTGAGATGATTGAGATCGGTGCAGGTGGCGGAAGTATCGCCCGAGTTGATTCCCTTGGCTTATTGAAAGTCGGTCCCGATAGCGCAGGGTCTGAACCCGGACCAGCATGCTACGGACGTGGTGGCGAAGAGCCTACGGTAACTGATGCTGACCTGGTGCTTGGTTATCTTAGTCCTGACTACTTCCTGGGTGGGAAAATGCGTCTGGATATTGATAAAGCGCGACGTGCGATCGAGGAGAAGATTGCTAAACCGTTGAAGGTCGACTTGCTACGCGCAGCATGGGGTATCCATCAGGTCGTCAATGAGAATATGGCGAATGCGGCACGTATTCATCTGGTTGAAAAGGGACGTGATCCACGTGATTACAATCTTATTGCGTTCGGTGGCGCCGGGCCGGTACACGCCTATCGTGTGGCTGAACGCCTCAAATTGAAGACCTTGGTGTGTCCACTGGCAGCAGGGGTTACCTCGGCGTTTGGCATGCTCACCGCACCATTGGCGTTCGACTTCGTGCAGAGCTACGTCACATCACTCAGTGAGATCGATTTTACTGTACTAGAGCGCTTGTATGCAGATATGGAAGCGCGTGGACGTGAATTGTTGACTGCAGCTGGTGTGGAAGGGGAGGTCACGCTCACACGTTCAGCTGATATGCGCTATTTACATCAGGGCTTTGAGATCCGCGTGTCGTTACCAGTTGGACGACTGACAACAGACGATCTCCCCGCATTGCGACGTGCGTTTGCCGAAGAATATGAACGTCTCTATAAGCGATTGAATCCTGGCGTTGAAGTCGAGGTAGTGAACTGGCGACTGGTTGCCTCAGGACCACAGCCTCACATTCTGTTGCCAACCCCACCAGCGAATGGCCGCGGTCTCACTGCTGCGCTGAAAGGCGAACGACCGGTCTATCTACCTGAGCGGGGTGAGTACGCTCCCTGTCGTGCGTATGATCGTTATTTGTTGCCGGTGGGTGAGTCTTTTACTGGTCCGGCAGTGGTTGAAGAGCGAGAATGTACAGTAGTTATTGGGCCTGCTGCGATAGCGGCCATTGATGAAGAGCAGAATTTAGTGATTACCTTGAACGCCAACTAGTTCAGACAGTTTAATTTTGAGGAGTTCAAGTTCGTCATGCCCGCGCAGGCGGGCATCCAGGATCTTCCAGCAGGTGTCTCCGGTTATGCCCCCTGGATTCCCGCATTCGCGGGAATGACGTCTCGTCTTTTCTCAGCGTAAAGCCTACCCCTAAAAGCTGGTGGGCGTCCGTCCGCTGCCTCTTCGCCGTACCGACAGGTGTTTTCCTGAAACAAGATCCAGACTTGCAGGCGATTCATCCCTACCGCAAGCACTATAAACCACGTATGATCCCCTGACACAAGTTGTAGGAAGGCAACGGGTACCAGCCCGCGGCGAACGGAGGCCATAATGCACACGGTCGAAGAATTGATCCATCACGCCTGTCAACTCTCGCCCCAAGAACGCCAACGTCTGGTTGCTGCCCTTGAAGCTTCGCTGAGTCCCGCGCAGCCACCCACACCAGAAGCGTCTCCTGCCACCCGGGAGGAGTTTGCGCAGCGCTATCAGATGACCATTGATGCCGACCTCTGGGCGTTGGTGGGCAATCAGCCTGCCACTCCCGTTGAAGACGACAAAGCCCTGATTCGCGACGCAGTTGCGCGGAGATATGCAGAATGAGGGTGCTAGTCGATGTCAATGTGTTCCTCGACGTACTGACTCGTCGCCGGGACTGGGTGAGCAGTTTACAAGTCCTGCATCTGCTGCGCCACGTGCCTGCGCTAGAGGGCTGGACCCACTGCTGTAAAGGTCATTGGGAAGAGGGTTTCACTCTTTGTTTGTTATACGCAGCTACGAGGCGGTAGACTGAGGTCTGATTTCCCCGAATCGGTATGCGTGGTACGGGGACTTTGCGCTTCTT